>JALOPO010000152.1 GCA_025453855.1 Gemmatimonadaceae bacterium | reverse complement strand
GTGCCGTTGGCGAAGACGTCGAGGCGCGTGATGCGGAAGCGGAGCGAGTCGTACGACGGTCGGGTCGACCGCACGTACGCGAGCTCGTCGTCGCGCGTGGACACGGTGCCGTCGGCGTCGACACGGCGGAACGAGGGCGCGAGGAGGCGCTGGAGGAGCGCCGTGTCCTGCTCGGCGTAGGCACGCGGCCACTCGCGCTCCTTGAGGACGGTGAGCGCGGCGGCGGCGGCGATCGAGTCGGGCCGGGTGCGGGTCGAGGTGCCGCCGGCAGCGGCGTGCGGATGGGTCGCACATCCCTGCCCAGCGGCGAGGACGAGTGCGAGCCAGCAAATGGGACGCGACATGGGGAGTCCGGTGAATGGTGTCCGGTGCGACGCGCAGGACCGGTGAAGGCCGCGCGCCCCGCGCGATCACAGGCGAGTGGCGGTGGTGAAGGATGTGCGCGGATGCAGGGCGCGCACCTCCCCCGGCGCGCGGGGCGGCGATCGTCGGCATCACCCGGTGTGCGGGGTGGGGCGGCAGAGGCGGCGCGGGGTGGGCGACGTCGCCGGTGCGCCCGGCGGCACATGCACGCGCCGCCTCGCGCGGGAGCTCCCGGATGAGGACGCGGGCCGACACGCCTCCGATCGCCGCGCGTCGTGTGCTGGTCGTGCTCGCATGCAGCCTCCCCGTGCTGCTGCCGGCGCAGGCGGCGCGCCCGCTCGAGCGGTCGGATCGGACCATGGCCCTCGTGACCGCGGGATGGGACCACACCGTCGTCAGCGAGGCGCGCGTCATCGTCCCGTCGGCGGTGCATGCGTCCGGCCACGCCGGGTGGCGCGCGCCGGCGCTCACGCTCGCCCTGACGGTGCCGTGGATGCTCGCGACGACGAGCGGGACGTGGAAGCTCGCCCTGGGCGTCGAGGGGACGCGGCTGCGTGGCGACGGGCCGTGGGGCGTGCAGCTGCAGGGGCGCGCCACGCTCACTCGCGCCAGCGATGCAACCGGTCGTCGGTACGCGATCGGTCTCGAGATGGGGGCGGCCCCCGGGACGCATCGTGCACGTGGCACGCTCACCGCCGATCTCGGCTACCGCCTCACGCTCGCGACACACGTGCGCCCCGGTGCGTCCGTGCGAGCGCTGTGGGCGATGCGCCCGGGGATCGTGGCGCCGGACGAGGGGCCCGACGCCGGATGGCACCGCGGTGGTGCGTCGCAGCTGCGGCTCGGCATCGCCGCCGCACGCATCGTCGGCGACGGCACGCTGCTCGTCGCGCGTGCCGGCTTTGCCCATGCGCCCAACCGGCTTGGTATCGTGCTCAACCCGATGCTCGGCCAGTTGCCGTTCCATGCGACGCTCGGCGTCGGGCGGCCGTGGTGACGCCACGCCTGCTCGCCGTCACGGCCGTCGTCCTCGGAACGGTGTCGTGGACGGGCTGCCGTCCCGTGCTCGTTCCGCATGCGACACTCGTCCCGACGACCGTCGAGCGCGACCTGCGGCTCCCATCGATCGCGATCACCGTGGCCGGCCGGACGCGGCGCGTGCACCTGCAGACCTTCGGCGACAGCGTGCGCGGCGACACGGTACGCCCCGTGCTCCTGGCGCTCCACGGCTCGCTGTCCGACCATCGCATGCTCCTGCCGCTCGCGGCGCTCGCCGACCGCTATCGCGTCGTGCTCTGGGACCAGCGCGGCAACGGCCTCTCGGAGCGTGTGCCGCGCGACGAGTACACGTTCGACGCGGTGGTGGAGGAGATCGACCGCATCGCCGACCGCTTCGCACGCGGGCGTCCGGTGACGCTGGTGGGGCACTCGTTCGGTGCCATGTACGCCGCGCTGTACATGAGCCGCCACCCGGCGCGCGTGCGCGAGGCGGCGCTGCTCGAGCCGGGAGGACTGAACGGCGCGATCATGGGGGCGACGTTCCGCGACGTGATCAACGTGGCGCTGCTCGAGCGCGAGGTGGCCCGCACCTCCTGGCAGAACGAGGTGCTGACGGCGACGGATCACGACGCGCTCGACCTGAAGGCACTGCTCGTGCTCGCCAACGGGCGGCAGACCAACTACTTCTGTGATCCGCAGCGTCCGCCGCCCGCGGACGTCTGGCGCCCGGGCGGCTACGTCGAGTACCTGCGGGGTACGCTCATGGGAAACGGCTTCGGGCGCTTCCGTTACGACTTTGCGGCAGGGCTCGACACCGTCGATCGCCCGGTGCTGCTGGTCGGTGCGAGCTGCAGCGCGCTCGGTCCCGCCTTCCAGCGACGCTGGCACGGGCCGCTCTTCCGGCGCGCCACGCTCGCGACGCTCACGGGCGTGGGGCACCGGATGCTCACCGAGGATCCGGGCGCCGTGCTGCGGGTGCTGCGCGACTTCCTCGCCGAGTATCGTGTGGCGCCCCACTGATCATCCCACACGGAGACGAACCGATGTCACGATCGCGCTCGCGCCGGCAGTGTGCCCGACGGTCTCGAGGCGCCGCCCTCCTGGCGCTCACGGCGGCGGGGGCGCACGCCCTGACGGTGCGCGCGATCGTCGCGCAGGAGGCAGCCCCGGCCTCGGGCGCGCGATGCGAGGCGCCGATCGGCGGCGTGGAGACGCGCTGCGCGATGCTGCGCGTGCCGGCCGGGTATGCGGTGCGCACGATCCGCACCCAGCCATCCGACGCACCACCACGACGACTGCCGGCGCTGCTCTTCGTGCAGTGGCTCTCGTGCGACCCGGTGGCGATCCCCGACAGCCAGCCCGACGGCTGGGCGCTGATGCTCGCCGACATGGCGCGACGCAGCGGCGCGATCATGATGCGCACCGAGAAGACGGGGATCGGCGGCAGCGGGGGCCCGGCGTGCGCGACGCTCGGCTACGACGACGAGCTCGCGCTGCACCGGGCGTCGCTGGCGGCGCTCCGTCGTGATCCCGCGGTCGACACGACACGGATCGTCCTCGTGGGCGGGAGCATGGGGGGGACGATGGTCCCGTTGCTCGCGGCCGACGCGCCGGGACTCGCGGGGATCGTGGTCTGGGGCACGACGACGCTCACGTGGGGCGAGCATCTCGTCCGCCTCGACCGGCGGGTCCTCGAGGGGCGTGTGACGCGCAGTCGCCCCGCGCAGGCGCCTGCGCAGGTCGCGGGGGTGATGCCGATGCAGCTCCGCTGGCATGCGCAGTGGCTCGCGCCGGGCGCGGAGCCGCACGCACTCGCGGCGCGCGACACCGCGCTCGCCGCCGCCTGGGCGCGCCAGCTCGGCGTCGACACCGCGGCGCGCACGCTGTACGGGCGGAGCACGCGCTTCCACCAGGAGGCGGCGGCGCAGCCGTGGGAGCGCGCCTGGCGCGAGGTGGCAGCGCGCGGCGTGCGCGTGGCGGTGCTGCGCGGCGCGTGCGACGCACTGATGGATCGCGAGGAGCACGAACGCATCCGCGACATCGTGCAGGGCGTCTCGCCGGCGCTCGCGACCTTCGACGAGGTACCGGCGACGACGCACGGGCTGCTCGCGAGCGACGGGTGCGAGGCACGTCGCGACGCGACGACGTGGTCGCCGCCGCGCTACGACGGACGCGCGACCGCGGCGCTGCTGGCGCGCGTCGCCGCGATGCTCGCGCCGGCGCCGCGCCGCTAGGCGGCGCGCGCCTCGGCCGCGCCCCCGCTCATCCGCACGATCGGCTTGAGCGTCTCCCCCCGCTCCGAATCGTGCGCCGCCTCGTTGATCGTGTCGAGCGTGTACCAGCGCACCAGCTTGTCGAACGGAAAGCGGCCGGCGGCGTAGAGGTCGACGAGGCGCGGGATGAAGACGTCGGGGACGCTGTCGCCCTCGATGATCCCCATCACGGTCTTGCCGGGGACCATGATGTCGTTGATGTCGAGCGCCACCTCGGCGCCGAGCGGGGCGGCGCCGACGATGCCGCAGGTGCCGCGGATGCCGAGCGACTCGACCGCCTGGCGCAGCACCTTCGTGACGCCGGTGCACTCGAGCGAGTAGTCGGCACCGCGATCGCCGGTGAGACGCTTCACGGCCGCCACCGCATCCTCCTCGGCGCCGTTGATCACGTGCGCGGCACCGAGCTCCTTCGCGAGCGCGAGACGATTGGGCTTCGTGTCGACGGCGATGATCGGCGTCACGCCGCTCAGATGCGCGGCCATGACGGCGCTCAGCCCCACCGCGCCGGCACCGAAGACGACGAAGCTCGCGCCCGCCGGAATGCGGAGCGCGTTGAGCACCGCGCCGGCGCCCGTCTGGATGCCGCAGCCGAGCGGGCCGAGGAGCTCGAGCGGGACGTCGGTGCGCACCTTCACCACGTTGCGCTCGGAGGCCATGGCGAAGGTGCCGAACGACGACTGGCCGAAGAAGTGATCGTGCAGCGCCCCGCCCTGCGCGTCGCCGGCGCGCGTGGCGGTGCTGCCGTCGGGGCGCGTGCCGCCGAAGTTGCGCGCGAAGAAGTCGCGGCAGTAGGTGGGGCGTCCCTGCTGGCAGAGATCGCAGACGCCGCACGAGGCGAAGGTGAGGACGACGTGATCGCCGGGGGCGACCTTGGTCACGGCGCGACCGACGCGCTCGACCACGCCCGCCCCTTCGTGGCCGAGGACGACGGGCAGCGGCACGGGATACTGCTGGTCGCGGGCGACCATGTCGGTGTGGCACATGCCGGTCGCCACGACGCGCACGAGCACCTCGGTGTCGCGCGGCTCCTCGAGCGCGATCGGTTCGATGGCGAACGGCGCGCCCGACTGGCGGACGACGGCGGCGCGGGCCTGCTGCATGGGAGGCGGATGGCTGGAGGTGGCTGGGTGCACCCGGTCGGGTGCCTCACCCGCGTGCGTGCACGAACCGCGCACGCGACGCGCGCGCCGCACCATGCGGGGCGCGGACGGCGGGGGGCATGGAGCCACCCCCTACCTTCCCCTCGGTGGAGACCGCACGTGACAGCACGAAACCGCGCGCTCGGCCGGCCGGTTGATCGTGGACGGGCGAGCGGCGACCCGAGGCGAGCGGCGTGCGACCCGGCACGGCGCGGATGATCCCTGTGACGTTCCAGCACGGAGACGGACGATGGACGGAAGCGCGGCCGGGAACGGCGGCAAGTGCCCGGTGATGCACGGCGAGACCCGCACGACGACGCTCCCCGCGGGGCAGGCGCACGGCGGGCGCTCGAACCGGGAGTGGTGGCCGAATTCGCTCGACCTGTCGGTGCTGCACCAGCACGCGCCGGCCTCGAACCCGTACGGCGCCGACTTCGACGCGGTGCAGCGCGACCTGCATGCGCTGATGACCGATTCGCAGGCGTGGTGGCCGGCCGACTGGGGGCACTACGGGCCGTTCTTCATCCGCATGGCGTGGCACAGCGCGGGGACGTATCGCACCGCCGACGGGCGGGGTGGCGCGGGTGCGGGGACGCAGCGCTTCGCGCCGCTCAACAGCTGGCCCGACAACGGCAATCTCGACAAGGCCCGTCGCCTCCTCTGGCCGATCAAGCGGAAGTACGGGCGCGCGCTCTCGTGGGCCGACCTGATGATCCTGGCCGGCAACGTGGCGCTCGAGTCGATGGGCTTCCGCACCTTCGGCTTCGCCGGCGGCCGCGCCGACGTGTGGGAGCCGGAGACCGACATCTACTGGGGGCCCGAGGCCGAATGGCTCGGCGACAGGCGCTACGCGGGTGATCGCGAGCTCGCGCAGCCGCTGGCGGCGGTGCAGATGGGGCTCATCTACGTGAACCCCGAAGGGCCGAACGGACAGCCCGATCCGATGGCGAGTGCGCGCGACATCCGCGAGACCTTCGCGCGCATGGCGATGAACGACGAGGAGACGGTGGCGCTCGTCGCGGGCGGGCACACGTTCGGCAAGATGCACGGCGCGGGCGACACGGCGCTCGTGGGACCGGAGCCGGAGGGGGCGAGCATCGAGGAGCAGGGCTTCGGCTGGCGCAACCGCCACGGGAGCGGCGTGGGGCGCGACGCGACCACGAGCGGGCTCGAAGGGGCATGGACGCCGACGCCGACGCGGTGGGACATGAGCTACTTCGACATGCTCTTCGGCCACGAGTGGCAGCTGGTCAAGAGCCCCGCCGGCGCGTGGCAGTGGGTGCCGACCGATCCGGCGGCGGCGGCGCTCGTCCCCGATGCGCACGATCCGGCGAAGCGCACCGCGCCGGTGATGTCGACGGCCGACATCGCGCTGCGCACCGATCCGGCGTACATCGAGATCGGGCGTCGCTTCCATGCGAAGCCCGACCAGTTCGCCGATGCGTTCGCGCGCGCGTGGTTCAAGCTCACGCACCGCGACATGGGGCCGCGCGCCCGCTATCTCGGCCCGCTCGTGCCGGCCGAGGAGCTCATCTGGCAGGATCCGATCCCGGCCGTCGATCATCCGCTCGTCGGCGCTACCGAGATCGTGACGCTCAAGGCGCAGCTGCTCGCGTCGGGGCTCGCGCCCTCGCAGCTGATCGCGACCGCGTGGGCGTCGGCGTCGACGTTCCGCGGCTCGGACAAGCGTGGTGGCGCGAACGGCGCGCGCATCCGCCTGGCGCCGCAGAAGGACTGGGCGGTGAACCAGCCCGCGAAGCTCGCGCGCACGCTCGAGGTGCTGGAGACGATCCAGCAGGCGTTCAACGATTCGCGCACCGACGGCATGCGCGTCTCGCTCGCCGACCTGATCGTGCTCGGTGGGTGCGCGGCGGTGGAGGCGGCGGCGGCCGCAGCGGGGGTCACCGTCACGGTGCCGTTCCGCCCGGGGCGCATGGACGCGACGGCGGCGCAGACCGACGCCGCCTCGTTCGCGGTGCTCGAGCCGGAGGCCGACGGTTTCCGCAACTACGCGAAGGGCCCGTTCGCGGTGCCGGCCGAGGCGATGCTCGTCGATCGGGCGCAGCTGCTCACGCTCTCGGCGCCGGAGACGACGGTGCTGGTGGGTGGGCTGCGCGTGCTGAACGCGAACCACGGCCAGTCGCGGCACGGCGTGTTCACCGACCGCCCCGGCGCGCTGACGACGGACTTCTTCGTCAACCTGCTCGACATGGGGACGACGTGGGCGCCGCAGTCGGCGGCGGGCGATGTCTTCGAGGG
>JALOPO010000151.1 GCA_025453855.1 Gemmatimonadaceae bacterium | reverse complement strand
CCGGACTCCTCGAGGCGCTCCGCGCCGCGGCCGAGCCCACCCGGCTCCGCCTCCTCGCCATCCTCGCCCACGGCGAACTGACCGTCACCGAGCTCACCCAGCTCCTCGGCCAGTCCCAGCCGCGCATCTCGCGCCACCTCCGCCTCCTCGGCGACGCCGGGCTCCTCGAGCGCGTCCCCGAGGGGGCCTGGGTCTTCTACCGGCTGCGCGAGCACGCGCTCGTCCCGGCCGTCCTCAGCCTCCTCCCGGCCGACGATCCGCTCCTCGTCACCGACCGGGCACGGCTCCTCGACGTGCAGCGCGCCCGCCAGGCGGTGGCCGAGTCGTACTTCGAGGCCCACGCCCACGAGTGGGACCGCATCCGGTCGCTCTACGTGAGCGAGGCCGAGGTGGAGCAGGCGATCCTCGCCGCCATCGGCCAGTCCGCCCAGATCGGCGACCTGCTCGACATCGGCACCGGGACGGGACGCATCCTCGAGCTCCTCGCCCCGCGCGCCTCGCGCGCCGTCGGCATCGACCGCTCGCCCGCGATGCTCGGCGCGGCGCGCCCCGCCTTCGCCGATCCGGCGCTGCGCCACGTGCAGCTCCGCCAGGGCGACATGTATCGCCTCCCGATCGCCGACGCGTCGGTCGACCTGGCGGTGCTCCACCAGGTGCTCCACTACGCCGACGACCCGGCCACCGCGCTCCGCGAGGTGGCGCGCGTCCTCCGCCCGGGCGGACGCGTGCTCGTCGTCGACTTCGCCCCGCACACGCTCGAGTTCCTGCGCACCGAGCACGCCCACCGCCGCCTCGGCTTCGCCACCGACGAGGTGCGCGTCTGGTGCGCCGCCGCGGGGCTCCAGCTGCGCGAGGCGGCCCGCCTCGCCGGCGATCCGCTCACCGTCGTGCTCTGGGAAGCCTCCCGACCCGTCGACCGCGTTCAGCAGCCATGAGCCCCTCGATCCTGCATCGCCCCGCCGGGCGCGACCTCGCCGTCTCGTTCGAGTTCTTCCCGCCCAGGTCGGCCGAGATGGACGAGCAGCTCTGGCGCGCCATCCAGCGCCTCGCGCCGCTCGGGCCCAGCTACGTGAGCGTGACCTACGGCGCCGGCGGGAGCACGCGCGAGCGGACGCACGCCACGGTGAAGCGGCTCGTCGACGAGACGCCGCTCGCCCCCGCGGCGCACCTCACCTGCGTCGCCGCCTCGCGCGCCGAGATCCTCGAGGTCGCCGACCAGTACTGGGCGGCGGGGGTCCGGCACATCGTCGCCCTGCGCGGTGATCCGCCCACCGGGCCCGGGCAGGCGTACGAGCCGCATCCGGAGGGCTTCGCCTACGCGAGCGACCTCGTGGTCGGCTTGCGTGCACGGCACGACTTCGAGATCAGCGTCGCCGCCTACCCGGAAGGACATCCGCAGGCCACGTCGCTCGCGGCCGACGTCGACAACCTCAAGCGCAAGGTCGACGCCGGCGCCACGCGCGCGATCACGCAGTTCTTCTTCGACAACGGCATGTACTTCCGCTTCGTCGACAAGTGCCGCGCGGCCGGGATCACCGTCCCCATCGTGCCGGGGATCATGCCCATCATGAGCTACGCGCAGGCGTGCCGCTTCGCCGGCATGTGCGGCGCCACGATCCCGAGCGGGATGGCGCGCCATTTCGAGGGGCTCGACGACGACCCCGAGACGCGCAAGCTGGTGGCTGCCGCGCTGGCCACCGAGCAGTGCACCAAGCTGGCCGACCATGGCGTGGACGAACTCCACTTCTACACGCTCAATCGCGCCGACCTCACCTACGCCATCTGCCACATGCTCGGCCTGCGCGCGCAGCCGGCGGTGGCCACGAGCGCCGCATGAGCAGCTGCCCCGTCCCCGGTCACCTGCACACGCTCCTCGACGGCCCCGCGTGGGCCACGGAGCCGCTCCCGCCGTACGGGCTCCCGCCGGCCGACGCGGCGCCGGTGCGCACGCGCGCCGAGCGCATCGCGCTCCTCCACGAGGCGCTCCGTGAACGCATCCTCGTCATCGACGGCGCGATGGGGACGATGGTGCAGCGCGAGCGGCTCACCGAGGGCGACTACCGCGGCGCGCGCTTCGCGGACTGGCCGCGCGAGGTGCGCGGCAACAACGACCTGCTCGTGCTCACGCAGCCGGCGCTCATCGGCGCGATCCACGCCGCCTACCTCGCCGCGGGCGCCGACATCCTCGAGACGAGCACCTTCAACAGCACCACGATCTCCATGGCCGACTACGGCATGGAGTCGCTCGCGCACGAGCTGAACGTCGAGGGGGCGCGTCTCGCGCGCCGCGTCGCCGACGACTTCGAGCGCCGCGAGCCGTCGCGCCCGCGCTGGGTGGCCGGCGTCCTCGGCCCCACCAGTCGCACGGCGAGCATCTCCCCCGACGTGAACGACCCGGGCGCCCGCAACGTGAGCTACGAGGAGCTCGTGGTCGCCTATGCGGAGGCGACGCGCGGGCTGATCGAGGGCGGCGCCGACCTGCTGCTGGTCGAGACGATCTTCGACACGCTCAACGCCAAGGCGGCGCTCTTCGCGATCGAGCAGGTCTTCGCCGAGGACGGGGTGCGGCTCCCGGTGATGATCAGCGGCACGATCACCGATGCCAGCGGGCGCACGCTGAGCGGGCAGACGACGGAGGCGTTCTGGATCTCGGTCGCGCACGCGCGGCCGATCACGGTGGGGCTCAACTGCGCGCTCGGCCCCACCGAGCTGCGGCCGTACGTGCAGGAGCTGCATCGCGTCGCCGCCACGCACGTGAGCGTGCATCCCAACGCCGGGCTCCCGAACGCCTTCGGTGGCTACGACGAGAGCCCCGAGCAGATGGCGGCCACGGTGGGCACGTGGGCGCGCGAGGGGTGGGTGAACGTCGTCGGCGGCTGCTGCGGGACGACGCCGGCGCACATCCGTGCGCTCGCCGAGGCCGTGCAGGGGGTCGCGCCGCGCCGCGTGCCGACGCCGCCGAAGGCGCTCCGCCTCTCCGGGCTCGAGCCGGTGGTGATCACCCCCGACGCGAACTTCGTCAACGTCGGCGAGCGCACCAACGTCACCGGGTCGGCGAAGTTCGCGAAGCTGATCCTCGCCGGCGACTACGAGGCGGCGCTCGAGGTGGCGCGCCAGCAGGTCGAGGCGGGCGCACAGGTGATCGACGTGAACATGGACGAGGGGATGCTCGACGCCGTGGCGGCGATGACGACCTTCCTCCGCCTCGTCGCGGGCGAGCCGTCGATCAGCCGCGTCCCGGTGATGGTCGACAGCTCCAAGTTCGAGGTCATCGAGGCCGGGCTGCGGCAGCTGCAGGGGAAGGCGATCGTGAACTCGATCTCGCTCAAGGAAGGCGAGGCGGAGTTCCTGCGCCAGGCGTCGCTGGTGCGCCGCTACGGCGCGGCGGTGATCGTCATGGCCTTCGACGAGCAGGGACAGGCCGACACGGCGGCGCGCAAGATCGAGATCTGCACGCGCGCCTACCGCCTCCTCACCGAACGGCTCGGCTTCCCGGCCGAGGACATCATCTTCGACCCGAACATCTTCGCCATCGGGACCGGGATCGAGGAGCACGCCAACTACGCGGTCGACTTCATCGAGGCGACGCGCGCGATCAAGCGCGACCTCCCGCACGCGCGCATCTCGGGGGGCGTGAGCAACGTCTCGTTCGCCTTCCGCGGCAACAATCCGGTGCGCGAGGCGATCCACAGCGTCTTCCTGTACCATGCCGTGAAGGCGGGCATGGACATGGGCATCGTTAACGCCGGCGCGCTGGTCCTCTACGAGGACATCCCCGCCGACCTGCTTGAGCGCGTCGAGGATCTCGTCCTCAACCGGCGCGCCGACGCCACCGAGCGGCTGCTGGCGGTGGCCGGCGACGTGAAGGGGAAGGCGGCCGAGGCGGCGACGAACCTCGCCTGGCGCGAGGGGACGGTCGAGGCGCGCCTCTCGCACGCGCTCGTGCACGGCATCGCCGACTTCGTGGTCGAGGACACGGAGGAGGCGCGCGTGAAGTACCCGCGCCCGATCAACGTCATCGAGGGGCCGCTGATGGCGGGGATGAACGTCGTCGGCGACCTGTTCGGCGCCGGCAAGATGTTCCTCCCGCAGGTGGTGAAGAGCGCGCGCGTGATGAAGCGCGCGGTGGCCCACCTGATCCCGTACATCGAGGAGGAGAAGCAGCTCCTTCCGCCCGAGCGGCAGCAGTCGGCGGGGCGCATCCTGATGGCGACCGTCAAGGGCGACGTGCACGACATCGGCAAGAACATCGTGGGCGTCGTCCTGCAGTGCAACGGCTACGAGGTGATCGACCTCGGCGTGATGGTGCCGTGCGCGCGCATCCTCGAGGAGGCGCGGAAGCACGGCGTGGACATCATCGGCCTCTCGGGGCTGATCACGCCGAGCCTCGAGGAGATGAGCTTCGTGGCCGGGGAGATGCAGCGCGAGGGGTGGACGATCCCGCTGCTCATCGGCGGGGCGACGACGAGCAGGGCGCACACGGCGGTGAAGATCGCGCCGCACTACGCGGGGCCGGTCGTGCACGTGGTCGATGCGTCGCGCGCGGTGGGCGTGGCGGGTGCGCTGCTCAGCGACACGCAGCGCGACGAGTACGTGGCGTCGGTGCAGGACGAGTACGAGCGGATCCGCGTGCATCGTGCGGCGGCGGGGAAGCAGACGCGTCTCGTGTCGCTGGGCGAGGCGCGCGCCAACCGGCTCGTGCTCGACTGGGAGGCGACGGTGCCGCCGGTGCCGGCGCGCCCCGGCGTGACGGTCTTCGACGACTGGCCCCTCGACGACCTCGTGTCGCGCATCGACTGGACGCCGTTCTTCCAGACGTGGGAGCTGGCGGGGCACTTCCCGGCGATCCTGGACGACGCGGTCGTCGGGGCGCAGGCGCGTGACCTGTACGCGGATGCGCAGGCGATGCTGGCGCGGATCGTCGACGAGCGGTGGCTGGTGGCGAAGGGCGTGGTCGGCCTCTTCCCCGCGAACGCGATCGGCGACGACATCGCGCTCTGGAGCGACGAGGGGGCGCGCGGCGTGGAGCGGGTGGCGACCATCCACACGATCCGGCAGCAGATGCAGAAGACCGACGGGCGGCGTTCGCGGTGACGACGGGGCACGGCATCGACGCGCGGGTGGCGGCGTTCGAGGCGGTGCACGACGACTACAACGCGATCCTCCTCAAGGCGCTGGCCGATCGGCTCGCGGAGGCGTTCGCGGAGCGGCTGCACGAGCGGGTGCGCACCGACGTGTGGGGGTATGCGGCGGACGAGGCGCTCGACAACGCGGCGCTGATCCGGGAGCAGTACCAGGGGATCCGCCCCGCGCCCGGCTATCCCGCCTGCCCCGACCACACGGAGAAGCGGACGCTCTTCCGCCTCCTGGACGTCCCGGCGCTGGCGGGGATCACGCTCACTGAGAGCTGCGCGATGCTGCCGACGGCGAGCGTGAGCGGCTGGTACTTCTGGCGGCCCGAGGCGCGCTACTTCGGGACGGGCTTCATCGGCGAGGACCAGGTGGCCGAGCTCGCGGAGCGGAAGGGGATGGCGGCGGGGGAGATGGCGCGCTGGCTGGCGCCGATCCGCGGCTAGGGCGCGCGATCCGTCGTCGATGTGAGGGGAGGATGCCCCGCCATGTGAGCATGGCGGGGCATTCGTGTCGTTGGTTCCGGTGACGCGCTCGGCGATGCGCGCCTGGTCTGTGGGGGGCGTGACCGGTTGTGGCGTGCGGTTGCGCATGGGAGGTCGAGCGGCGTTCCGCGATGGACCTGCGGACCAGTCTGGCGCGAACCATGCAGTGAAGGAGGCGATTCGGTACCTGCAGTGCACCGTCTCGGGTCGACATGACGACGGGTGCCCGAGGGAAGCGCCGTGCGTGGGCGCGTTGGTGTCGTGCGATGTGATGGGGCGTGGCCGGTCCTGAGCCGGTCTCATCTATTGCATCGACGAAACAGTTCTGTGTGATCGGCACACAGTCCCGGCCGCCGTGTCGGGTGATCCGTCGTGTGACCGGTCGTTCCAACTGATTCTGCCGCAATCAGTTACCGCCACACCTCCGACATGGACACGGGTGGCGGCCGACGGCATGTGTCCTGCTCCGGGGCCTCGTAGCGAATCTCGTTCTCGCTCGACGCTACAGGTTTTCGGAGGAATCACGCTCATGCGCCGTCTTGCTGCGGCACTCGTCGCCCTCGCCACCACCGCCGGGGCCGTGTCGGCCCAGACGTGGCAGGCGATCGGCGCGCCGGCCAACAACGCCGGTGGCTCGTCGTACTGGAACAACGTCTCCGACGACAACGTCGGCAGCGCGGTCTGCAATGTCGGCTCGATCCTGAGCAACACGCCGGCG
>JALOPO010000150.1 GCA_025453855.1 Gemmatimonadaceae bacterium | reverse complement strand
GCGCGAGGTGGCGAGCATCGGCGCCGGCCACGCCGCCACCGCGCTCGGCACGCTCGTGCATCGCACGATCCTCGCCAGCGTGCCGCGCATCGCGCTCGTGCCGTGCCACGAGGTGGCGCGCGAGGTGGGTGCCGCGCACGATCCCGAGCTCTGCGCGGTGCACATGGGGGTGCACGGCGACGTGCTCGCCGACTCGCTGGTGGTCCTCCACGCCACCGATGCGCACGCCCTCTGCGGCGTGCTGCTCGGGCGCCAGTCCGGGCACGATGCACGGCTCGACCTCATCGAGCGCAGCGCGGTGCAGGAGTGCGCGAACATCCTCGCCGGTGCCTACCTCAACGCGCTGGCCGAGGTGACGCAGCGTCGCCTCCTCCCGTCGCCGCCGGTGCTGCACGTGGGACCGGCCACCGCGGCGCTGGAAGCGGCGCTCGCCGGCACGACCTGCCCCGGCGGCACGGTGCTCTGCGTGGAGAGCGAGCTGCGCGTGCGGGACGGGGCGGAGCCGCTGCGCACCTGGTTCCTGCTCGTGCCGTCGCCCACGAGCGTGCACGAGATCCTCGGCGCGCTGGGCTTCGCCTGATGCCGGTGCGGCACACGCCCCTCGCGACGCCCGCGCTCATCGCGCGCGACGCCGACACGCTCCGCGCGATCGCGGTGCGCGTGCCGGTGACGCACGCCAACGCGCAGAACTCGTGCGGCGTGCTCCTCGCGCGGCGCGGCCTGCACGCCGAGGCGGCGGCCTGCTTCGAGCGCGCGCTCGACGCCGATCCGCGGCATCCGACCGCGGCCGACAACCTGCGCCGCCTGGCCACGCTCGGCACCGTCGATGCCGATCGCGTGGCCACGCTCACCACCCGCCTGCGCGGCGACGGCGAGGATGTGGAGGCGGCGCTCGCGCTCGGACGCTGGCACGCGCGCATGGGGCGGCCGGCCGAGGCGCGCCCGGTGCTCGCCACGCTCGTGAAGCGTCGCCCCGACGACCTCGCGACGCTGCGCGAGCTGGCGGTGGTGGAGCACGCCTGCGGCGACGTGAACGCGGCGCTGGCCTGGCTCGAGCGCGCGCTCGCGGTGGCCGGTGACGATGCCGCGCTCCACGCGCAGCTCGGCGAGCTCCTCTATCGCAGCGGGCGCCCGGATGCGGCGCGCGCGGCGCTCGAGCGCGCGACCACGCTCGCCCCCGAGGTCGCGTGGCCGCACCACATGCTGGCCTTCGTGCTCGGCGACCTGGGCGAGATGGATCGCGCGCAGGCGAGCGCGAGGCATGCGCTCTCGCTCGATCCCGCGCTGGCGCGCGTGGAAGCCGCGCTCACGCTCGAGCCGCGCCCCACGCGCGGTGCCGGGGCCGCCCGCGCCGGCGGCGGCGCGAGCGCGCACGTGCAGCTGGCGAATGCGTACCGCAACACCGGCTACCACGACCAGGCGCTGGCCGAACTCGCCGCGGCGCGCACCGCCGGCGCGCCGCTCGAGGAGGTGCTCACGGCGACCATCGCCGTGCACGCGCTCCGCGGCGACTGGGATGCCGCGCTGGCGAGCTGCGACGAGCGCATCGCCGCCGCGCCCGATGCGGCCGGGCCGCGCGCCTCGCGTGCCGCGCTCCTGCTGCGTCGCGGCGATGCCCACGCCGCGCACACCGCCGCCGGCGAGGCGCTCGCGCTCGATGCCGCACACGGTGCGGCGCTGCTCGCGATGGGTGTCGCCTGCGCGCTCCTCGGCGACACGGCCGCGGCGCTCGCCACCGCACAGCGCGCACGCGGGCAGGCCCGCCTCGAGGCCGCCGCGCGCTGCAACTCGGCGTGGCTCCTGCGGCAGATCGGGCGCTCGGCCCCGGCGCTCGAGGGCTTCCGTCGCGTCACCGAGCTGCAGCCGCACAACGTGCGCGCCTGGATCGGCATGGGCGTCGCGCTCATGGACCTGCGTCGCCCCACCGAGGCCATCGCCGCGCTCGAGCAGGCCGCGTCGCTCGAGGTGGATGGCGGCGATGCCGCGCACCATCTCGCGCTCGCCCTCTCGCAGTGCGGCCGGTGGCGCGAGGGGTTGGCGGCGATGAAGCGCGCCGTCGCCAGCGAGAGCGACTTCGCGCCGTTCCGCTACGAGGTGGTGCTCGATCCCGACGTGAGCGATCTCGTGCTCGAGATCCCCGCCGGCGACCTCCTCCCGACCACCGATGCCGCCGAGCGGCTGCAGGCGGTGAGCCGCACGCCGGGCGGGATGCCGGCGGTGAGTGTCGAGGCGCATCGTGCCGCCTTCACCGGCGCGGCGCGCCTCGCGGCGACGCACGGCACGCCGCACACCGCGTGGGTCGCCCTGCGCCGCGGCACCACGCCGCCGCTGGCACGCACGCCGACCGGTGCGCAGCCGCAGCAGCCGCCGCTCGAGCTGGTGCTCGCACCGGCGCGTCGCAGCACCGGGATCCATCGCGCGGTGGTCACGCATCGGAGCGGCGTGCAGGTCCCGGTCGGGGCGTGGCGCGAGGCCCCGCCCGAGATGCCCGAGCGCCGCGTGCGCGACCAGCTCCCGCTGCCGCCCGCCGGCGACGAGGGGGAGCTGCGCGCCATGCTCGCACGCGACCCCGACCTCGCGGCGGCGCGCGTGCGGCTCGCCGCGGTGCTGCGTCGCGACGGGCGTGATGCCGAGGCCGAGGCGCATCTCGCGCACGCGCTCGACGTCGTGCCGACGTTCCGTGACGCGTCGCGCGCCCTCTCCGAGCTGTACGTCGACACGGGGCGCCCGGCCGACGCGCTGCAGGTGCTCGTGCGCCCGCTGCGTGCCGATCCCACCGATGCGGGGCTCCTCGTCGCGTCCAGCGAGGCGCTGCTCGCCGATCGTCGCGACGAGGCGGCGCTCGCCGCACTCACGCGCGCCACGCAGCTCGCCCCCGATCATCCCGGTGTGCGCACGCTTCGCGGCTGGCTCGCGATGCGCGATGGTCGCATGCGCGACGCGGTGCTGCACTGGGAGGTCGCCGCATCGGCGCCCTTCGACGCACGCTGGTCGTGGCGTGCCCGGCGCGCGCTGGCCGAGCACGAGTCGCGCCACGACGTGCCGGCCGCACCGCTCGCCCACTTCACCGCCGGAGCCCGCTGATGCCGCTCGAAGGCGCACTCCGCGACCTCGGCCTGGCCGAGGTGCTCCAGCTCCTCGCCTCGGGACAGCGCACCGGCATGCTGCGCGTCGCCGGTGGTGCCGGCTCCCGCGTCGCGCTCCTCCGCTTCCAGCAGGGGGCGGTGGTGATGGGACGCTGGGAGGACGAACCCGATGCGCTCCTCGCCGCCTGCCTCGCCGGTGGGCTCTGCCACGAGGAGGACGTGGTGCGCGCGGCCGACTGGGCGCTCGCGCAGCAGCCGCCGCGTCACGTCGTCGAGGGGCTCGTGGAGACGGGGGCGATCGGCATCCGCACGCGCGACCTCGTGGCGCGACGGCTGGTGGAGGATCTCTGCTTCGAGATCACCACGCTCGACGACGGCTCGTGGCAGTTCAGCGACGACGAGGCGATGCTCGCGCGCGAGCCGCGCACCGGTGTGCGCATCGCCGGCGAGGCGCTCGTGCTCGATGCGGCGCGTCGCCGCGATGAATGGCCGGCCATCGCCGCCGTCGTCGGCTCGCTGGCCACGGTGCCGGTGCTCGCCGACCCGGGCGACACGACGCCGCTCGCCGAGCCGGCCGAGGCGTGGCAGCTCCTGTCGGCGGTCGACGGAACGCGCACCGTGC
Organism: Gemmatimonadaceae bacterium; assembly: GCA_025453855.1. Lineage (GTDB taxonomy): Bacteria > Gemmatimonadota > Gemmatimonadetes > Gemmatimonadales > Gemmatimonadaceae > JALOPO01. The sequence continues at coordinate 1,555 of JALOPO010000150.1, read as the reverse complement.
GGCAGGTGGCGGCGGCGTCGGGTGTGCTCGTCTTCGACGCCGCGCGCTGGGTGGCACGCTGGATGGAGCTCGGCGTGCTCGCCGCCGCCGCCACGCACCGGCGCGCCGGCGACGATCCCGCGCCGGCGATGCGCGATGCGCTGCTCGCGCAGGCCATGCGCGCCCTCGCCGACGGCAACGCCGAGGCGGCGCTCGGGGCGGCACGCACGGCGCTCATGCGCGACCACGATCACGCCCCCGCGCACCTGACCGTCGCGCGTGCCCTGCGCGCCCTCGGCCGCGATGCCGAGGGCGAGGGCCATGTGCGCCGCGCACTCCAGCTCGCGCCCGATCATCCCGATACCCAGCTCGAACTGGGCTACGCGGCAGCGCGCCGCGGCGACCACGCCGAGGCCGACGCCGCGTGGGCGCGCTATCTTGCCGCCGACCCCACTGCGCCCGATGCCGGCCGCGTGAGGGCGGCGCGGGAGGCTGTCGCCCAACTCCACGACCTGCTCTCCATCCATGCCGGCGCCTGACGACATCCGTCGCATGAGCGACGAACTCGCGAGCGACCCCGCGAGCCTCGTGTACGCCGACCTCGCCGAGGCGCTCCGGCGACAGGGCGACGTGGAGGCCGCCGAACGCCTCGCGCGGCGCGGCATCGAGCGCCACCCGGCGCATCCGCCGGGGCTCGTGGTCCTCGCGCGCATCGCCGAGGCGCGCGGCGACCTGGCGGCGGCGAGCGAATGGTGGGAGCGGGCGCGCATCGCCGAGACGCGCGGCGCCGTGCCGACCACGGGGCGTCGCACCACCGGGGGCGTGCGCGTCGTCCCGCGCCGTCCCACACCCGCGGCGCCGCTGCGGGCGGTCCTCACGGCGCCGTCGTCGGTCGCGGTCGCGGTGCCGCCCGCGCCGGCTCCACGCCCCGAGGTGGTGCGCGCCCTCGTGGCCGATGCCGACGGGCTCCTGCTCGCCAGCCCCACCGCCAGCGACGACCTGGGGGTGCTCGAGGCGATGGCCGCCGCCGTGGCCGGCGTGGGCGACGATGCCACGCGCTGTGCGCGGCACCTCGGCCTCGGCGGGTGGCGCGCGATCGTCATGGAGACCACCGCCGACACGCTCGCCATCGCCCCCGCCAGCGAAGGGTCGCTCACCGTGCTGAGCGTGGGACGCCACGTCCCCCTCGGTCGGACCCGCGCGCTGTTGCGCCTCGCGGCCACGCGCGTCGCTTCGGACGGATTCTGATCATGCGATACACCGACTGCGTGGACGAGCTGCTCTCGACGGCCGGGGTCCTGGCCGCACTCGTCGTCTCCCGGGACGACGGGATCGTCGTCGACGGCAACGCGCACGTCGGCGTGGACATGGATGCGGTGGCCGCGCTCGCCGCCAGCCTCTACGTGCGCTCGGCAGCCGCGGCCCGGGCCGCCGACGGCGGGACGCCGGGCTTCCTGCACATGGAGGCGGAACAGGGGCGCCTCTGCATCGCCCCCAATGGCGAGCTCCTGCTCGTGACCGTGGCCGAGCCCTTCGCGAACCTGGGCTTCCTGCGCCTCGCGATGCGCCGCCTGGT
>JALOPO010000149.1 GCA_025453855.1 Gemmatimonadaceae bacterium | reverse complement strand
CCGCTCGCCACCGTGGCGGCCCGGGGAGGGCTCCCCGGCCCGCACCCGGTCTCGGCGGCCATGAACGCCATGCGCTACGACGCGGCGGCGATCGGGAACCACGAGTTCAACTTCGGCCTCCCGCTCCTCGATCGCGTCCGTCGCGAGGTGCGCTTTCCCTTCCTCTCGGCCAACGCGCGCCGGCTCCGCGGCACGCCGTTCCGCGGGTGGACGCTCGTCCGCCGCGGCGATGTGACGATCGGGATCGTGGGCGCGACCACGCCCGGCGTGATGGTCTGGGATCGTGACAACGTGCGCGGTCGCGCCGTGCTCGGCGACATCGTCCCCGCCGTGCGGCGTGCGGCGGCCGAGGCGCGTCGGGCCGGCGCCGACATCGTGGTCGGCGTCATCCACGCGGGACTCGACGGCCCGGCGAGCTACGACACCGCCTCCACCGGGCTCCCCGGCGAGAACGTGGTCGGGCGCGTCGCGCGCGAGGTGCCGGGGCTCGACCTCGTCGTCTTCGGCCACTCGCATCGGGAGGTCGTCGATTCGGTGGTCGGGCCGACGCGCATCATGCAGCCGCGCCACTACGCGGCGAGCGTCGGCATCACCACGTTCGACCTCGTGCGCGAGCGCGGGCGCTGGCGCGTGCGCGGGACCACGGCGCGCGCCATCCCGGTGGCCGGCCACGCCGAGTCGCCGGCCGTCCTTGCCGCCACCGAGGCGTGGCACCGGCGCGCGCTCCGCTTCGTGAGCGACACCGTGACGATCGCGCGTGGCGCCTTCACCGCCGACAGCGCGCGCGCCTTCGACACCCCGATCGCCGACGTGATCGGCGAGGTGATGCGCCGCGCCGCCGGCACGCAGCTCGCCGCCACGCCCGCCTTCTCGCTCCGCGCACGGCTCGACAGCGGCCCCGTGACGGTGGCCGAGGTCTCGCGCCTCTACCCGTACGACAACACGCTGCGCGCGGTGCGCCTCACCGGTGCCCAGCTGCGCGCCTTCCTCGAGCACTCGGCGCGCTACTGGCGCACCTGGTCGCCGGGTGACACGACGTCGCTCCTGAACGGCGTCCCGGGCTACAACTTCGACATGCTGGTCGGCGCCGAGTACGCGCTCGACCTCTCGCGCCCCGTCGGCGACCGCGTCCGCGACCTGCGCGTGAACGGCGCGCCGGTGCGCGACGCGCAGACCTTCACGATGGCGCTCAGCAACTATCGCCAGACCGGTGGCGGTGGCTTCGCGATGGTCGCCGACGCGCCGCTCGTCAACGAGCCCGACGTCGACATCCGCGACCTGATCCTGGCCGAGTTCCGCACGCGCGCGTCGATCGCGCCGGCGGACTACTTCACGCCCAACTGGCGCATCGTCCCCGAGGGCGCCGCGGCGGCGGCCTACCGGTCGCTGGCGCGCGAGCGTGGCCCCGCCGTGGCGCGAACCGCGAGCCGCGGGGCACGCACGCTGCGCGTGATCGGGATCAACGACTTCCATGGCACGTTCACGCCGCGCACCGATGCGCGCGGCGTGCGCTTCGGTGGCGCGGGCGCCTTCGCGGCGCGCATCCGCGAGGCCGAGCGCAGCTGCGTGGCGCCGGCGTGCACGAGCCTCCTCCTCGACGGCGGCGACGAGTTCCAGGGGACTCCCGCGTCGAACCTCGCCTTCGGACGCCCGGTCGTCACGCTCTTCGATTCGCTGGGCGTGGTCGCCGGCGCACTCGGCAACCACGAGTTCGACTGGGGACAGGACACGCTGCGGGCACGCATGCGCGAGGCGCGCTACGCGATCCTCGCCGCCAACGTGCGCGACACCCTCGGACGCCCGGTGCCGTGGCTCCGCGCCGACACGCTCGTCGAGCGCGACGGGCTGCGCATCGGGATCATCGGCGTGGCGACGGTGGAGACGCCGCGCACCACGCGCGCCGTGAACGTCGCCGACCTGCGCTTCATCGACCCGGTGCCGGTGGTCGACTCCATCGCCGCCGCGCTCCGCGCGCGCGGCGCCGACGCGGTGATCGTGATCGCGCACGCCGGCGCCTTCGAACGCACCGGGGCCGACGGGCCCACCGGCGAGATCGTCGAGCTGGTCTCGCGCCTGACGCAGCCCATCGACGCGGTGGTGAGCGGCCACACGCACTCGCTGCTCAACATCCGGGTGCGCGGCGTCCCGATCACGCAGGCGCGCTCCAACGGGCGCGCGGTGGCGGTGATCGACCTCGCGCTCGGCGACACCGCGGGGCGCCCGCCCGGGGCGCTCAACGCCAGCCGCGTGCTCGACGCGCGGGTGCGCGACGTGCTCACCGACAGCACCGAGGTCGACGCGCAGGCCGCACGCATCGCGCAGCGCGCCCTCGACGACGTGGCGCCGATCGCCGAGCGCGCCGTCGGCCGCGTGCTCGAGCCGATGCGCCGCACGCGCGACGGCGAGCACGCGCTCGGCAACCTGATCGCCGACGCCATGCGCGAGGCGACCGGGAGCGACATCGCCGTCATGAACAACGGCGGCATCCGTGCCGACCTGGCCGCGGGGACCGCCACCTACGGGACGCTCTTCGAGGTGCAGCCGTTCGCGAACGTGCTCTTCGTGGTCACGGCGCGCGGCGACGCGGTGCGGCGCTACCTGGAGCGGCTGGTGGCGGGCGGTGCACCGCGCGCGCACGTGAGCGGCGTGGAGCTCGCGTACGATCCGGCGCGCCCGGCCGACGACCGGATCGTGCGCGTGACGATCGGCGGGCGCCCGCTCGACCCCGCGCGCCGCTACACGATCACGATGAACGACTTCATGGTCACCGGTGGTGACGGCCTCGATCTCGCGGGCGCCGCGCTCTCCACGGTGCCGGCGAACGTCGTCGATCTCGACGCCTTCATCGCCTACATCCGCGCGCGGGCCGACGGCGTGCGCGCTCCCGCGACCGGTCGGCTGCGCGCGCTCGGCGCCGCGTCGGCCGCCACGCCATGACCGTACCGCTCCGCATGCCCGACATCAGCTCCCTGCGCGCCTTCGTGAACGGTCGCGGCGTCGACGTCCCCATCGGCGGCACCGCGCTCGACGCGGTGCGCCTCGCCGATCCCGCCGAGGCGGCGGCGATCGAGGCCGGCACGCGCGCCATCGCCGACAGTCGCGGGCTCCCGATCGCGGGTGACGAGGCCGCGTACGGCGGCGCGATCTACCGCACGATCAGCGCACGCGCCGCGCAGCGGGCGCTCGAGGGCGAGGAGACGTGAGCCCCGCGCCCGTCGCCAGCGATCGCGCGCTCCTGCGCCGGCTGCCGAAGGCCGAACTGCACTGCCACCTGGACGGATCGGTGCGGCCGACGACGCTCCTCGAGCTGGCGCGCGAGTACGACGTGCGCATGCCGGCCGACGATCCCGAGCAGCTGGCCGAGTACATGCGCGTGGACGATGCGCGCAACCTCGAGGAGTACCTCGAGCGGTTCGACATCACGCTGAGCGTGATGCAGACCACGGACGCGCTCGAGCGCTGCGCCTACGAACTGGCGCTCGACGCCGCCGACGAGGGGGTGCGGTACCTCGAGATGCGCTACGCCCCGACGCTCAACACGCTGCAGGGGCTCGAGGCCGGTGCGGTGCTCGAGGCGTCGTTGCGCGGCGTGCAGCGCGCCGAGCGCGAGCGCGACATCACGGCGCGCGTGATCGTCTGCTCGCTCCGCCACTACGATCCCGCGCACTCGCTCGAGCTGGCGCGCCTGGCGGTGGCGTACCGCGATCGCGGCGTGGTCGGCTTCGACCTGGCCGGCGGCGAGAGCGGCAACCCCGCGGCGCGCCATGCGGCGGCGTTCGAGCACTGCCGCGCCCACGACTTCCCGTGCACCTGTCACGCCGGCGAGGGTGACGGCGCCGGCTCGGTGCGGCAGGCGGTGCACGACTGCCATGCGCACCGCATCGGCCACGCCACGCGCCTCATCGAGGACGAGGCGCTGCTGCGCGAGGTGCACGAACGCGGCATCGCGCTCGAGCTCTGCCTCACGAGCAACGTCCAGACGCGGGCCACGGAGCGCTACGAGACGCACCCGCTCCGGCAGTACCTCGCGCGCGGCATGAACGTCTGCCTCAACACCGACAACCGCCTCATGAGCGGGACGACACTCGTGGACGAGTACCATCACGCGGCGGTGCAGTGCGACTGCACCTTCGAGGAGCTGGCGGGGATGGCGCTCGACGGCTTCCGCAGCGCCTTCCTCCCCGCGCACGAGAAGGCGGCGCTGGTGGCGCGCATGGAAGCGGAGATCGAGGCGCTGCGCGGCGGGGTGCCGCGATGAGCGCCCGTGAGCAGGGACCGCCGGTCCGCGACGCCGACATCCTCGCGTCGTCCGGTGCGCAGGCGGCGGGCGAGGCGGCCGCCGCGGTGCGACGCCTCGCCGCGCGCGAGCTCCCCGCACCCGCCGCGGTGATCGTCCTCGGTTCGGGACTCGGTGGCCTCGCGCAGCGCATCGACGACGCGGTGCGCATCCCGTTCCACGACGTGCCGGGCTTCCCCATGGCGACGGTGGCGGGGCATGCCGGCGCGCTGATCCTCGGGCGCCTCGCGGCGCGGCCGGTGCTCTGCCTCGCCGGGCGCTTCCACATCTACGAGGGGCATGCGCCGCAGGTGGCCGCCTTCCCGGTGCGCGTCGCCCACGCCCTCGGCGCGCGCACGCTGGTGGTGAGCAATGCCGCGGGGGGGATCCGGCGGACCTTCACGCCGGGAACGCTCATGCGCATCGAGGACCACATCAACCTCATGATGCGACATCCGCTGGCGGGGCCGGTGCAGCCGGGCGAGGCGCGCTTCCCCGACATGTCACGCCCGTACGACGCGGCGCTGGCGAGCCTCGCGCACGCGGTGGCGCGCGAGCAGGGGACGCGACTCGAGGTCGGCGTCTACTGCGCGCTCACCGGGCCCACCTACGAGACGCCGGCCGAGGTGCGCATGCTCGAGCGGCTGGGTGCGGATGCGGTGGGGATGAGCACCGTCCCCGAGGTGCTCGTCGCGCGCGCGCTCGGCATGCGCGTGCTCGGCATCTCGTGCATCACCAACGCCGCCGCGGGCTACACCGGGCAGCCACTCTCCCACGACGAGGTCATCGAGTCGACGCGCGAGGCCGCCGGCCGCTTCGAGGCGCTGGTCGAGGGGGTCGTGGCGCGGCTGTGACGCCCGGCGCGCCAGCGTACCGCGGCGCCGCCTGCCGGCTCGCGGGAGCGGTGCCGACCGGGAACAGCGGGCCGCGATGATGCGATGGAACGCGAGGCACCGCGAAGGAGTGCGAAACGATGTGGCGGATGCCGACCGCGCGGGCGGG
>JALOPO010000148.1 GCA_025453855.1 Gemmatimonadaceae bacterium | reverse complement strand
AGGTTGTAGAGCGTGCGGTAGCGCAGCTCGGGATCGGTGGCGCCCTGTGCGGCGCGCTCGAGCGCCTCGGTGGCGGCGACGGTCGAGTCGGCGGCGACGAGGGCGGTGCCGAGGTTGTACCACGCGCGCGGCGAGCGATCGCCGCCGGCGAGTGCCGCGCGATACGAGCGGATCGCCTGGGCCGCGCGGCCCGCGCGCAGCAGGGCGGCGGACTCGCGCGTGCCGGCGAGCGAGTCGGTGCGCGCGCGCGGTGTGGTGCCCTGCGCCTCGATGCCGGTGGCGAGCACCACGGCGAGGAGCGCGGCGGCGGCGAGCGACGTCGTGCGCTGCGTCGCGGCACCGGGTGCACTGGTGCTGCGGCGCAGCGCGAGCGGGACGAGTGCATCGACCAGCAGGAGCGCGAAGGCCGGCCAGAGGAACCACTGGAAACGCGGGATCGGCTCGGCGGCGGCCCGGCGCACGCGCTCGCTGCGGCGCAGCGACTGCAGTGCGCCGCGGATCGCGGGGACGTGATTCGGCACCGTCGCCGCGACGAAGGTCCCGTCGGCGGCACGCGCGATCGACGAGAGGCGCGCGGGATCGGCGCGCGTGATCACGACGCGGCCATCGGCATCGCGCTTGGCCTGCGTGCCACGCGCATCGCGGAGCGGGATCGTGGCGCCCCGCGTGGTGCCGTAGCCCACGACGACGGTCACGACGCCCGCCTGCCGTGCCGCCGTCGCCGCGCGCACCGATGCATCGTCGTCCCAGCTCTCGCCGTCGCTGAGCACGAGGAGTGCGCGGTCGCCGCGCGCGCCGCCGGTGCCGAGGAGCTGCAGCGCGCGCGTGATGCCGTCCCCGAGCTCGGTGCCGCCCTGGCTCACCATCTCCGGCCCGAGCTCCTCGAGGAAGAGCGCCAGTGCATCGTGATCGGCGGTGAGCGGCGTGAGCACGTAGCCGCGTCCCGCGACCGCGACGAGTGCGGCACGCGATCCGGGGAGCGCGGCCAGCAGGTCGCGCACATCGCGACGCATGCGCTGCAGCCGCGACGGCGCGTCGTCCTCGGCCAGCATGCTCGCGGAGACGTCGAGCACGAGCGCGAGCTGAGTGCATGCCACGCGTCGGCGCGCCGGTGCGACAGCGGCGGCAGGAGCTTCTCGAGCACGGGCAGGTCACCGAGCCGCGCGAGCCGCGCGCGTCGCCGTGCCTCGAGGCGCAGCAGGGGGACGAGCACGAGCAGCGCGACGACGGGCACGAGCACCAGCACCCACGGCCGCGCGAAGCTGGTCAGGAGCAGGTCGAGGAACTCGCTCACGGCACCGTCCCGCGCCACCAGCGCAGCACGACCTCGCCGAGCAGCGCCAGCAGGCCGAGCCCCGCCGGCCAGAGGTACCAGTCGGAGCGCGGCGGCGTGCGGCGCTGCCGGTAGGTGGTGCGCTCGAGGCGATCGATCTCCTGCGTGACGCGGGCGAGCGCCTCGGCATCGCGCGCACGGAAGTAGCGCCCGCCGGTGCCGCGCGCGACCTCGGTGAGGAGCTTGTCGTCGATCTCCACCGGGCGCGTCTCGTAGCGCAGCCCGAAGAGGCCGCGGCCGACCGGCACCGGCGCCATCCCCTCGGTGCCGACGCCGATCGCGTAGATACGCACGCCGAACGCGGCGGCGGCGCGCGCGGCGGTGCGCGGATCGACCTGCCCGCGATTGTTCACGCCATCGGTCAGGAGCACGAGCACGCGCGACGGCCCCCCCGCCGCGCGCAGCCGGTTGGCGGCGGTCGCGATCGCGGTGCCGATGGCGGTGCCATCATCGAGCTGCCCGGGCTGCAGGTTCTCGACGGCGCCGAGGACGAGATCGTGGTCGCCCGTGAGCGGCACCTGCGTGAGCGCCTCGCCGGCGAAGGCGACGACGCCCAGCCGGTCGTCGGCGCGCCGCCGCACGAACTCCTTCAGCTGCGCGCGCGCCACCTCGAGCCGGTTCTGCGGCTGGAAGTCCTCGGCCAGCATGGAGCTCGAGATGTCGACGGCGAGCATGATGTCGATGCCCTGCCGCAGCTCGGCGCGCGAGGCCGCGCGTGCATACGGCCACGCGAGCGCGCAGACGATGGCCGCGATGGCGAGCGTCCGCAGCCGTCGCAGCCAGCGCGCCACGGAGCCGCCCCGCGGATCGGCGGCGCGCAGCACGGGGACGATCGCGACCGGCACCGCCGCGGTGGGCTGTCGCCGCCGCCACCACCAGAGGAGCGGGAGGACGAGGAGCGCGAGCAGGGCCCACGGTGAACCGAGCCCGATCCCCGTCTCGCCAAGCGCCGACCAGAGCGCATCGAGCTGCGTCATGCGATGCGCTCCAGCGCGAGCGGCGTCGCGCGCGGGCTGCGGGCGCGCTCGTCGAGCACGCGCGCGAGGCGCCGCGCCTCGTCGACGAGCGCGCGTGCCTCGTGCACGGAGACCGGGTCCGTCGAGAAGCGCACGCGATCGACGCGCGCGAGGAACTCGCCAAGCGCCTCGCCGTGCACGCCGACCGCGGGGCCGCTCACGAGCATCGCCTCGCCGGTGGCGAGCGACGCGGGCAGCCCGAGCCGCGCCCCGAGGAAGTCGCGCAGGATCTCGCCGGCGAGCGCCACGTGCCGGCGCGCCTCGCCGGTGGCCGGGAGGTCGCGTGCGACGAGGCGTGCAAAGGCCGCGTCCGCGACCTCGAGCGGCGTGCGCGGGCGCGCGGCGCGCTCACGTCGCGCGCGCAGCACGCGACGCGCGACCCACGCGAGGATCCCGAGCAGCAGGAGCACGGCGATGGCGAGCGCGACCCGTGGCCACCATCGCACCGGCGCGTCGATCGGCGCGCGTGCGGGGCGCGGCTGGCGACGCGCCGTGTCGGCCGGGAGCATGCTGCGCACGACGATGCTCGCCTGCACGGGGAGCTCGCGCGTCACGCTGCCATCGCGAAGGAGCAGCGAGGCCACCGGCACGGCATGTGTCCCCGGCTGCCAGGCGAGGAAGCGCCAGCTGATATCGGTGACGCGCTCGCCGCCCTGCACGGAGTCGCGCACGAGCGGCGGGTCGAGCGGCTCGACGGTGCCGCCGGTGTCGGGCTCGGGCGGCTGCACCACGCGCCACGTCGCCGGGAGCGCCACGCGCGCGCGCACGGTGAAGGGCGCGCCGACGGTGACCGTCTCGGGCACGAGGCGCACGCCGAGTCGCACCGGTGCCGGCGTGGGCGGCGTCGCGTCGGCCGACTGTGCGACCGCGGTGCGCGCACCGAGCAGGAGTGCGAACGCGAGCAGCGAGGCGATCGCGCGCCGCCCCGCGCGACGCTGCCGGAAGAAGGCGAGCAGCGGCTCGATCACCGGCGCATCGGTGCGCAACGCGATGCGATGCACGCCGCACTCGCGCAGGCGTCGCACGCGCTCGCCCTCGCGCGCGGCGGCCGCGGCCGCGTAGCGCGCGCGGAACGCGGCGTCGTCGGTGTCGACCTCCACGCGCTCGCCGCTCTCGGCATCCTCGAAGGTCACCACGCCGGCGGCCGGGAGCGCCTCGTCGGCGGGATCGGTGACGGTGATGGCGACGACCTCGTGGCGCGTGGCGAGTCGCTGCAGCGCGGCATCGGCGCGCGGATCGTCGAAGTCGGAGAGGAGGAAGACGAGGCCGCGATGCGCGAGGTGGCGTCGCGCCTGCTCGCAGGCGAGCGCGAGGTCGGTGCCGCGTCCGGTGGGCTCGAGCAGGAGGAGGTCGCGCAGCACGCGCAACCCGTGCCGCCGCCCCTTCTTCGGTGGCAGGGCATGCTCCACGCGATCGGTGAAGGCCACCAGCCCCACGCGATCGTTGTTGCGCAGCGCCGCCAGCGCGAGGATCGCGCTCGCCTCGAGCGCGACCTCGTCGCGCAGCCGGCCGCGCGTGGCGACGTGCGCGGAGGGCGAGCGGTCGAGCACGAGCAGCACGCTCAGCTCGCGCTCCTCGACCCACTGCTTGATGAACGGGCGTCGGAGCCGCGCGGTGACGTTCCAGTCGATGCTGCGCACCTCGTCGCCGGGCTGGTACTCGCGCAGGTCGCTGAACTCCATTCCCTGGCCCTTGTACACCGACCGGTACTCGCCGGCGAAGCGCGAGTCGACGAGCCGACGCACGCGGAGCTCGAGGCGGCGCACCTGCGCGAGCACGCCGGCGGAGGCGGGCGCCACCAGCGCGGCCGGCGCGGTGGAGGCGGGGTGCGCGGGCTGCGCGACGTCGGCGCCGGCCGCGGAGGCGGCGCGTCGCCGGCGGAAGATCACGGCGCGGGGACCGCGGCCATGAGCCGCGTCACCACGTCGTCGCTGCTCACGCCCTGCGCCTCGGCCTCGAAGCTCGTCATCACGCGATGGCGGAGCACGTCGGGGGCGATCGCCTTCACGTCGTCGGGGACCACGTAGGCGCGACCGCGCAGGTAGGCGAAGGCGCGCGCGGCCTGCGCGAGCGCGATCGTGGCGCGCGGGCTGGCGCCGTACTCGATGAGCGCGCCGAGCTGCGGCTGGCCGGCGTCGGCCGGGGTGCGCGTGGCGTGCACCAGGTCGACGATGTAGTCCATGATGCGCTCGTCGAGGTGGAGCGCCGCGATCTCGCGCCGCGCGAGCAGAATCGCCTGCGGCGTGGCCGCGGCCTCGATCGGGATCGTGTCGCCCCCCGACATGCGGCGCATGATCTCCTTCTCCTCGGCGCGCGTCGGATAGCCGACGCGCAGCTTGAGCATGAAGCGATCGACCTGCGCCTCGGGGAGCGGATAGGTCCCCTCCTGCTCGATCGGGTTCTGCGTGGCGAGGACGAGGAACGGCTCCGCGAGCACGAAGGTCTGGCCGCCGATCGTGACCTGCTTCTCCTGCATCGCCTCGAGCAGCGCGGCCTGCACCTTGGCGGGCGCGCGGTTGATCTCGTCGGCGAGGACGATGTTGGCGAAGATGGGGCCGCGCTTGATGCGGAACTCGCCGGTCGCCTGGTCGAAGACCTGCGTGCCGAGCACGTCGGCCGGCAGGAGGTCGGGGGTGAACTGGATGCGCTGGAAGCTCGTGCGGATCGTCTCCGCGAGCGTGCGCACGGTGAGCGTCTTGGCGAGCCCCGGCACCCCCTCGAGGAGCACGTGCCCGCCGGTGAGCAGCCCGATGAGGAGCCGCTCGACCATCGCCTCCTGGCCGACGACGCGTCGCGACACCTGGTCGAGGATCGCCTGGATCGTGGCGCTCCCCGCGGGCGGGGTCGACGGGAACGGCAGGGCGGCGGACATGCGGGTGGAGCCTCCGGAAGGTGCGCGACGGTGCTCGTGAGCCTAACGCCGCGCGCCGCTCCGCAGGGAGAGGGCACGCAGCTCGGCGGGCGTGAGTGCACGCCACGTACCGGACGCCAGCGTGCCGAGTTTCACCGGGCCGAACTCGGTGCGCACCAGCCGATCGACCTCGAGGCCGAGCGCCTCGCAGAGGCGGCGCACCTCGCGATTGCGCCCCTCGTGCAGCGTGAGCGTGAGCTGCCAGCGCCCGCGCCCCACGTGATCGGCCCACGCCGCATCGACGAGCACGGGGCCGTCGTCGAGCTCCACGCCGCGCTCGAGCTGGCGCACCGCGGTGGCCGCGTCGCCACGCACGTCGGCCACGTAGGTGCGGCGCACCTCGCGGCTCGGGTGCGTGAGCGCATGCGCGGCCTGGCCATCGCTGGTGAGGACGATCACGCCCTCGGTGAGATAGTCGAGGCGGCCCACGTAGGTGAGCCCGGGGATGTCGGGGACGAGGTCGAAGACCGTGCGGCGACCGCTCGGATCACGACGCGTCGTCATCACGCCGGACGGCTTGTTGAGCACGAGCCACTGCACGGCGTCGGGGAGGCGGATGCGCGTCCCGTCGAGCACGACGCTGTCCCGGGTCGGATCGACGACGGTGCCGAGCGTCGCCGCCTCGCCGTTCACGAGCACCTTGCCAAGGGCGATCAGCGTCTCGGCCTGGCGCCGCGAGGCGATGCCGGCGCGCGCCAGGAAGCGCTGCAGCCGCATCGGCTCGCGCGCGTCGCCGGCACGGGTGACGGTCGGTGCGGGTGCGGCGTCGGCGTCCGGTGCGCGCGGGTCGCGGCGCGGCGCGCGCGGCGCATCGCCGGTCAGCGCGCGCCCGCGTGGCGCCTCGTCGTCGCTGCGGCGCGCGGGGCGGCGCGTGGGTGGCGCGTCGTCCGCGCGCGAGCGTCGCACCTCGGAGCGCTCGCGCCTGGGATCGGGGCCGCGGTTGCGATAGGCGCGCGAGGCCGGCACGACCTCGCCACCGGGGGGCTTGCGCGGACCGCCGCGTCGCGCGGGCGTCACAGCGGCTGCGGTGCGGGACGCAGCGCGATCGCGAGCTCGTCGGCGCGCGGGAGCTCCTCGAGATGGCGCAGCGCGAACTGCTCGAGGA
>JALOPO010000147.1 GCA_025453855.1 Gemmatimonadaceae bacterium | reverse complement strand
GTGAGTCGCTCGAAGGCACCCGGGGCGGCGTGCCAGTCGAAGAGCGGCCGGGCCGCGGCGGGCATGGTGCTGCGACGGACGAAGCGAGGCATGGCGTCGGTGGATGGAAGCGTGCGTGACCGGTGGGCAACGCACCGGCGGCGCCATCGGATTCCACCGCCGGCATCACGCGTTGGTCCGCGCTCCCTTCGGACCGCGAGTCCGGACCGGCGTTCCCACGGCGCGATCGACGTCGCGACGCGGGACGGCGCGCGTCACGCCTCGGGCGACGCGTCTCCGGACGACGTGTCTCCGGGCGACTCGCCTTCGCCGGCGCTGATCGTCGCCAGCGCATCGGCGAGGCCGGCCGCGAGCACCGCGCCCACGGCGTCGGCGGCGAGCGACGTGTCATCGGCCGGCGTCTGCTCCGGCGCGGGCGCGGGCACGCTGGCGGGTACTGCCGCGGCAGTCGCTCCATCGGCACCGGGCAACGGCGGGAGCGTGATCCCCGCACGGGCCGCGCGTCGCTCGCGCTCCTCGACGTCGGCGAGCGAGCGGATCATCGCATCGACGGTCGGGCTCTGCAGGTAGCGCCCCTTCTCCCATCCCTCGACGATCCCGCGCGGGAGTCCGTGCAGGAGCGCGCCGAGCTGCTCGGTGGAGAGCGCGACCGACTCGCGGAACGCCCTGATCTCCTTCCCCGTGAGCAGCGCGTGCTCGTGCCGCATGGTGAGGATCGCCTCGCGCTCGGCCGCCTCGCGCTGCTCGACGGTGTGCTGCACGTCGCCGCACTTGTCGCAGCGGAACAGCTCGCGGTCGACCTTCGCGGTCATCCCGCTCAGGCGGACGGTGACGGTCTCCGTCGCCTGCGTGTAGCGCCCGCCGCAACGGCGGTGGAGGTGGCCTTCGAGGGTCGCATCCATGGCCGCATTCTAGTCGCGGGCCGAAGGGGGGTTCGCGGGGGGGCGGGATCCTCGCCGTTCGTTTCTCTGGCTGAACAGCTGGGCGCTGCGCGCCGAGTTCCGGAGTTTCGGAGTTCGGGAGTACCGCGGTGTCACTGCGGTACCTGGCAGTCCTCCCGAACTCCCAAACTCCAAGACTCGGCGCGCAGCGCCCAGCTGTTCAGCCAGAGAGTCAGTTGCGCCGATCTTCCCGGGTCCGATCAGGCCGCGACGGGCCGCTCACCGGCGACGGCAGTGAGGAGCGCGCCGGAGATCTGGTCGAGCGGGAGCACCTCGATGGCGGCGCCGAGCTTGATCGCCTCCTTGGGCATCCCGAAGACGACGCACGAGGCCTCGTCCTGCGCGATGGTGTGCGCGCCCGCCTCGCGGAGCTGGAGCATCCCCTTGGCACCGTCGGCGCCCATGCCGGTGAGGAGCGCGGCGACGCAGTTGCGCCCCGCCACCTTGGCGACGCTGGCGAAGAGGATGTCGACCGCCGGCCGCTGGTGATGCACCGGCGGGCCGTCCTTGATGCGCACCTGCCAGCGCGCGCCGTTGCTCTGCACCATCATGTGGAAGTTCCCCGGCGCGACGAGCGCGGTGCCGGGCGCGACGAAGTCCAGGTCCTTCGCCTCGCGCACGCGAATGCGGCAGACCTTGTCGAGTCGCTCGGCGAACGACGCGGTGAACTTCTCCGGCATGTGCTGCACGATCACGATCCCGGGGCTCGTCTCGGGGAGCTTCGTGAGCACGCTCTCGAGCGCCTGCGTGCCGCCGGTGCTCGCGCCGAGGGCGATGATCTTGTGCGTGGTGGCGAGCCCGCTCAGGCCGAGCGGCGTCTTGGCCGGCGTGTCGCTGGGGGCGATCGGGCGTGGCGGCATGAGGCGCGCCCGGCTCGCCGCGCGCACGCTCTGCACGAGCTGCCGCCCGATGTCGCCCACCGCGAAGCTCGATCCCGGCTTGGCGACGACGTCGACCGCGCCGAGCGAGAGCGCGCGGATCGCCGCGTCGCTGTTCTTCGGCGTCAGCGAGCTGACGATGATCACCGGAAGGGGGAAGTGCTTCATGAGCTTCGCGAGGAAGCTCAGCCCGTCCATGCGCGGCATCTCGACGTCGAGCGTGACGACATCGGGCTTGAGCGCCACGATCTTCTCGCGCGCGGCGTACGGATCGACCGCGGTGCCGACGACCTCGATGTCACCCGCCTTGGAGAGCTCCTCGCTGAGGATCTTGCGGACGAGCGCCGAGTCGTCGACGACGAGGACGCGGATCACGCGGCCTCCGCGACGGCGGCGGCCGCCTCGGCGTAGAAGGCGAGGATCGCGTCGCCCTCGTCCATGCGCAGGTGGAGGAGCGCGTGGCGCGTCTCGCCCGCGTGCGCGGCGAAGCTCGCCCCGTCCGCGAGCGCCGGGGCATCGAGGCGGAAGACCGCGTCGGCGCCGGCGACGAGCGGGAGGACGTTGCCGGTGACCACGTTCGCCACCTCGCCGAGCGCGTCGCGCTGCGTGGTGGCATCATCGGCGGCGTGGGCGCCGAGCATGTTCTCGGCCACCGCGCGCAGCACGCCGCGCGAGACGCCGATCACGACGCGCCCGGTGACCGGGCCGCGCCAGGTGACGCTCGCGCTGGCCGCCAGCGGCACCAGCTCGGCGCCGATCGCCGGGAGCTCCTCGGGGACGAGGAACGCCAGCGACTCAAAAGTCGAAGTCGCCGCTCGCGACAGGGACGTCGTCGGATTCGTGAGCATCGATGGAGATCCCGGTGACCTGGAGGACGGTGGCGCGGAGCTGCTCGGGGGTGAAGGGCTTGTGCACGATCTCCACGTCGAGCGCCCGCAGGCGGGCGAGGCGCGTGTCGCTGCTCTCGGTGCTGACCACGATCACCTTGAGCGCGCGCGTCTCCTCGTCGCCACGCACGACCTGCAGGAACTCCTCGCCATCCATCACCGGCATGTTGATGTCGAGGAGCGCGAGGTCGACCCAGTGCTCGCGGAGGCGGTCGAGCGCCTCGCGCCCGTTCCCGGCCTCGTGGACCTCCCCGAGCGGGATGCCGGAGAGGCGCAGCGTGCGCTGCACCATCTGCCGCATCACCGCGCTGTCGTCGACGACCAGCACGTTCAGCTTCATCATGGCTCCCGGCCGGACGACGCCGGCCCATCGGGGCGGAGGGGCTGCACCGCCCCGTTGGTCTTGAGCAGCACCGCGCCGCTCCCCACGGCGACGGAGAGGGTGCGCGAGCGCTGGTGCCCACCCGTGTCCTCGGCGTGGATCATCACGCCGTTCTTCCAGAGCAGCTTGCGCAGCATGAGGAGGTTGCGCTTGCCGATCTGGAACGAGTCCTCGGCTTCCACCGCGGCCACGTGCGCGCCGCCGGCGACGGTCACGGTCATGCGCTCCTTGCGGGCGCCGAGCTCGTAGCAGGCCTTGAAGAGGCGCGGCACGCCGGTGTCGACGAACATCGCCGGGTTGGCCTTCGCCTTGGCCTCGTCGATGCTCGACTGCGGGAGCATGACGTGCAGCAGCCCCGCCACGCCGGCCACCGGGTCGTGGAGCACGATGCCGAGGCACGAGCCGAGCGCGTAGGTGATGAGCGTCTCGTCGGCGTCACGCGAGACCTTGCAGTCGGCCATGCCGACCACGAGGTGCCGCGCGAGCGAGAGCGGGGCGAGCCCCGCCGGGGCGACGGCGAGCGCGGTCACCGGGCGTAGACCGCGGGCTGCACGTAGCGGTAGCGGTGCTCGAGCGAGGTGAGCGACTCCGAGTGGCCGACGAAGAGGTGGCCGCCCGGCGCGAGCAGCTCCCAGTAGCGCTGCACGAGGCGCGCCTGCGTCGGCTTGTCGAAGTAGATCATCACGTTGCGGCAGAGGATCGCGTCGAACGGCCCCTTCATGGGCCACTCGCCCATGAGGTTCAGGTGCGCGAAGCGGATCCACTCGCGCAGCTCGCGCGACACGGTGAACTGCACGCCCGTCGGCGACGGCTGCTGCGTGAACCAGCGCTTGCGGCGCGCCTCGCTCACGCCGGCCATCTGGTCGGCGGTGTAGCGCCCCTGCCTGGCGCGCTCGACGATGCGCGTGCTGATGTCGGTGGCGAGGATGCGCACGTCGTAGCCGGCCGGGAGCTCCTCGCGGAGCACCATGGCGAGCGTGTACGGCTCCTCGCCGCTCGAGCACCCCGCGCTCCAGAGGCGGAGCGGCGTGCCGCGCGCGACCACCGCCGGGAGCACGTGCTGCACCAGGTAGTCGAAGTGCGCCGGCTCGCGGAAGAAGTCGGTCTTGTTGGTCGTCAGCAGGTCGACGACGGCGGTCCGCTCGTCGCGGCCGGCGGCGGTCTGCAGCCAGTCGAGGTAGGCCGTGAACGTGGCGTGCCCGGTCTCGCGCAGGCGGCGCGCGAGGCGCGAGTGCACGAGCCCCTCCTTCCCGGCCGGGATCGCGAGCCCCGCCCACTCGTGGGCGAGCGACACCACGCGCGCGAAGTCGGCGGCGGTGAGCGTGGGAGCGGGAGCGAGTGCGGAGCTGGTCACGGGCGGTGGGGTGGTGCGCGCCTCGCACGCGAGTGCGACGGGTGCGGGTGAGGCGGGGTGGTGCGGCGGGTGCTGCGGCGGACGGTGTGCGCGCCGCGCGTGGTGCACGTCGCGTCCGGTGCCCGGACGCGACGTGCACACGCGGCGCGATCAGAACTCCTGCAGGACGTCGAAGTCGTCGCCGTCGTCGTCGAACGGGATCAGCTCGGCGGCCTTGCTCGCGGGAGCGGCCGCGGCCAGCGGCGTGCGCGTGGCAGCGGCGGCGCGCGCCGCCGGCGCGGGGCTCGCGGCCGGGGCGGGCGGTCGCTTCACCGGCGCCTTCGGCGCCTGGAAGCTCTGCACCGGTGCGCTCGCCGACGCCGACTTGGCGGGGGCCTTCGTCTCCACCTTCGACGGCGTCCTCGTCATGGGCGCCTTCGCCGTTGCCGGCTTGACCGATGCCGACTTCGGCGCGCTCGCCGGCTTCGCTGCCGGTGCGATGGTGGCCGCGGTGCGCGTCGCATGCGCCGCCGCCGCATCGGTGTCGCCGAGGGTGAAGGTGCCGACGAGGTCGAGCACGCTCGCCGCCTGGCTCGAGAGCTCGGCTGCCGCGCTCGCGCTCTCCTGCGCGTTGGCGGCGGCACGCTGCGTCGACCCGTTGAGCTGGTCGACGGCGACGTTGATCTGCGTCACCGCCTGCGTCTGCTGCTCGCTGGCGGCCGCGATCTCGGCCATCACCTCGCCCACCTTCGCGGCGCGCGCGTCGATGTCGGCGAGCTGCGAGGCGACGGTGCGCGACTCGGCCACGCCCTGCGCCGTGTGCCGCGCCGACTCCTCGATGAGCGTGCTCGTGTTGCGCGCCGCCTCGGCGGCCCGCAGCGCCAGCGCGCGCACTTCCTCGGCGACCACCGCGAAGCCGCGCCC
>JALOPO010000146.1 GCA_025453855.1 Gemmatimonadaceae bacterium | reverse complement strand
ATGGTGCAGCGGCAGGCCTGTGCGGGGAGCGACGCGCCCTCCGCCGCCTGCGCCTGCGCCGCCACGAGCGGCAGTGCGAGCGCGACCGCGAGCATCGTCCACGCTCGGCGCCCGCGACGACCTGCGGCGACGTCAACGGAATGGCGGCAGTCGGTCAAGCTGGACATCGGCAGGCGTGATGGGCGAGGGGTGATGCGCGACGTCGGCACCGCCGCGAGCGCGACGATGCCGACGTCGGGTCCTGCAGGAGCCGACGCGCGATCAGCGCGAGGCGCGACGACGGCGCACGACGCCGATGGCGGCGAGGCCGGTGGCCAGCAGCACGTAAGTCGACGGTTCGGGGATCACGTTCAGCCGCGTGGTAGCGCACGTCGACCAGGCCGCTGAACTCGCCATACGTGCTGTTCAGGCTGCAGTCGACGTCCGGCAGGCAGGGCGGGGTGCCGTCGGGCGCGGCCACGGCGCCGAACGAGTTCACCGTCGCGAGCAGGCCGTTCCAGAAGCCGCCGCCGCCCGAGTCACCACCCGCGACGCCCGCCTCGTCGAGGCCGAGCCCCGTGTCGCAGAGGCTCGCCTGGATGTAGCACGACGCGTCGTTCTGGTTGGGGATGAAGCGCGGCTGCCCCGCCCAGTCGAGCACCTGCTGGCCGACCGTGGTCTGCGTGCGGTCATGATCCATCCACAGCACGCCCTCGCGCGCGGCGGCCGGGTTCTCGCCCGGGAACTCGGTGCTCCAGAAGTTCTGGAAGTTGGCGTTCCCCGCGCCCGGCGTGGTGCCGCGGAAGTCGACGCGGTTGAAGCCGTAGCGGCGGCTGGTGGCGCCGCAGT
The DNA here is from genome assembly GCA_025453855.1 of Gemmatimonadaceae bacterium. Lineage (GTDB taxonomy): Bacteria > Gemmatimonadota > Gemmatimonadetes > Gemmatimonadales > Gemmatimonadaceae > JALOPO01. The sequence continues at coordinate 4,873 of JALOPO010000146.1, read as the reverse complement.
TGGTCGCCCCCGCCGACAGCGTGCCCTGGCAGCCGAAGCCGGTGAGTTCGATCCGCTGGCCGACGAGGTCCTGCGTCTCGTTGATGTTGAAGCCGACGGCGAGGTTGGTCGGGACGGCCTGACTGAGCTCGATGATCGCGATGTCGCGCCCCTCGATCACGTTGCCGCTGTAGCCCTGCCGCACGAAGTAGTTCGACGCGGTGAAGGTCGCGAGTGGCGCGAGGCGGTTCGGGCCGAGGCGGACCTGGATGCTGGAGAGCGTCGCCCCGTCCACGCAGTGCGCGGCGGTGAGGATGTGCCGCTGCGAGGCGAGGAGCGTGCCCGAGCAGCGGAAGGTCCCCTGCCCCGGGATGGTGAAGACGTGGTTCATCAGCGCGTTGTTGCTCAGCGCGTTGATGGTGCTCGCGGTCGGCGGCGGCGTGACTTCCTGCGTGAGCACGGGCGCGGCCTCGGCGCCGGTCACGGGCTGCCACGTGTGACGGGCCTCGCCACGCGCCTGGGCGACGAGGAGCACCGGAACGGTGAGCGGCAGCAGGGTCGCGCCCGCGGCGAGCGCGCGCGTACGGAGGGTGGATCGCATCGAGCCTCTGGGTGGGAGAGGGGCGCCGTCGCGCCATGACGTTCCGTCACCGGCGGCATCCGTGCGTCGGCTGCCGGCGGCGTGCGGGAGACGCTCGCTCTGCGTCACGAGCTTGGCAAGGGGGTGCGCTCACCGCGTTCGCGTCAGCAGATCGCTGGTACCGGCGTGCGATGTCCTGACGTCCCGCCGCGCCGCCGCGATCCGCACCGCGAAGGTGGTGCGGCGATCGGTGCGGATGTCCAGCGACAGTCCGCTTCGCGCGCAGAGCCGCGTCGCGATCGCCAGCCCGAGGCCGTACCCGGGGCTGTGCTCGCGGCGCACCCCGGGCTCCGCGAGCGTGTCGACGTCGGGCATCGTCCCCGGCGACACCGCATTCTCGATCACCAGTGCGCCATCGCCCGCCACGCGCACGTGCACCACCCCCGGTGCGGCATGCACGCACGCATTCCCGAGCACGTTGGCGAGGACGATGCGCAGCACCGCGGCCGATGCCGGCAGCGTCGCGCCGCGGGGCACGTCGAGTTCGACGGTGAGCGCCGCCGCGTCGAGTGCCCCGCCCTGCTCGAGCACCGCCTCCTCGATGACCGGGCGGAGCGCCGTCGGTGTGTCGGGTGCGGCGAGCTCGCCCTCGCGTGCCAGCGCAAGCAGGCTGCGGATCGTCACCTCGAGCTGCTCCGCCGATCGCAGCACGCGCTCGAGCGTGCGGCGCGTGCCGTCGGCGAGCGTGTCGTCCTCCAGCGCGCGCGCGGTCGACGAGCGGATCACGCTCAGCGGGGTGCGCAGCTCGTGGCTCGCGTCGCGCGTGAAGGCCTGCTCGCGCTCCACGAAGGCCGCCACCCGCGTGCGCAGCTCGTCGAGCGCGGTGGCCACGAGGCGCACCTCGCGGTCACCGGTACGCAGCACGGCCGCATGCGCCGGGAGCGCCGGATCGAGCGCGCGCACCGAGGCCGCGAGCTGCGAGAGCGGGCGGGCGACGCGCCGGCCGATGGCGAGCGCGAGGCCGATCGCGAGTGCGACGATCGCCGCCTCCATGATCGCCCACCGGATCGCGATCGTGCGCCGGAGCGGGCGGATGACGAGTCGCTCGCTCACCTCGGCCACCAGCCACGCCGCCGGCGCGCCCCCGCCCGGCGCCGGCAGCGCCCGCACGTGGTAGTGTCGCCCCTGCGCGCCGGTGAACTCCACGCGACGCGGCGCCGCGGCGAGCTGCGGCGCCAGGTCGGGCGGCATCGTGGCGCGCGTGACGTGCACCGTCATCCAGTCGTGGCGCGGCGCGGCCCACGCGCCCGTGACCCGCGCGCGCGACGCGAGCGCCGCCGCCTCCTCGGCCAGGAGCGTCTCGAAGAAGCGATCCTCGGCGCTGTACAGGACCGCCGCCCCGGCGAGGCCGAAGATGGCCGCGACCACGAGGGCGAAGGCGACGAAGGAGACGACGATGCGCCCCCGCAGCGTCGCCGTCACGCGTCGGCCTGCAGCCGGAAGCCGACCTCGTGGATCGTGACCAGCATCGGCGTCGCGAACGGCTTGTCGAGCACCTGGCGCAGCCCGTAGAGGTGCGTGCGGAGCGGATCGGACTCCGGCGGGTCGTCGCCCCAGACGCGGCGCACCAGTTCACTCCGGGTGACGGCGCGCGGCCACGCCTCGGCGAGGACGAGCAGGAGCTGGCGCGCCGTCTGGCGCAGCGCGAGCGGCCTGCCGGCGCGGGTCACCGTCCCCTCGCGCCGGTCGATGACGAGCGTGCCGATGCGGAGCAGGTGCGCCTGCCCCGCGCGGTGCCGCTGCGAGAGCGCGTGGCAACGCGCGAGCAGCTCCTCGTTCGCGAACGGCTTGAGGAGGTAGTCGTCGGCCCCCGCCTCGAAGCCGGCGAGCTTGTCGGGGAGCGTGTCGCGCGCGGTGAGCATGAGCACCGGCACGTGCCGGTCGCACTCGGCGCGCAGCCGCGCGCAGAGCCGCAGCCCGTCCATGCCCGGGAGCGAGAGGTCGAGCACCAGCACGTCGGGGGGCTCGGCGAGCGCCATCTGCAGCCCGGCGCGCCCGTCGGCGGCGAGGTCCGCACGATGCCCGTGGCTCGTGAGCAGCTCGCGGATGCTCTCGCCGAGCGCGCGGCTGTCCTCGACCACGAGCACGTGCAGCCCGCCCGGCATGCTCAGCGGGAGAGCGATGCCAGGAGGGCGCGCGCCTCGCCCTCGTGCGCCTTGTGATGCGCGGCCACGTCGCGCGCCAGCGCCCGCGCCTCCTCGGCGCGGCCGAGCTTCGCGTACGCCTGCGCGAGGGCGAGCGTGAGCTTGGGATTCGGCATGTACGGCCCGGCGAGCTCCATGAGCAGCAGCGCGCGCCGCACGTCGGCCTCGCTCGCGGCGCCCTGCAGCTGGTAGTAACCGAGGAGTCCGATGTACTCGATCTGCAGCTCCTTCCACTGCGCGGCCAGCGTGCGCCGCGCGACGACGGGGTCGGCCGCGAGGAGCGATGCGGCGGTGCGCACCGCGTGCTCGTCGCGCCACGGCGTGCGCGCCACCGGCGTGCGCCCGAGCGCACGCACCACCGCCTCCGCGGCCAGCGGCGTGGCGAAGGGATTCTGTCCCGTGATCAGCCGGTCGTCCACCGCCACGTGCGGGAGCATGAGCGGCGACTCCTCCCAGCGCGCGCCCAGGCGGCGGGCCTCGTCCTCGAGCAGGTAGGGGAACCGCGCGCGCCACTGCTTGTCGAAGATCGTCGCCTCCTCGTTGGTGAAGCCGGTGAAGGCGCGGCCCGCGACGAGCGGCCGGCCGTCCCGCGTGCGCGCGGCCAGCAGCCCCGCCGGCCCGTGGCAGACCGCCGACACCACGCCGCCACGCTCGTGCAGCTCCGCGGCGAGGCGCGCGAGGGCGGTGTCGCGCGGGAGGTCGAACATCGCCCCCTTGCCGCCGATGACCATCAGCGCGTCGTAGTCGCGCGCGCGCAGCCCGGCGGTGCGCCTCGTGTCGGCGAGCTTCGCCACCGCGGCGGTGTCGGCGAGGAAGTCGACGTTGTAGTCGCTCTTGGGATCGTAGCGGTCGGCGACCACGGCGCCGCCCTGCGGGCTCGCGATCGCGACCGCGAAGCCGTTGCGGGTGAAGGCGAGATAGGCCTGCGCCAGCTCGTCCATCTCGTAGCCGGGCTGCGTGCGACCGGAGTCGCGCCCGGCGCCGCTGATCACGAGGAGGACGGTGTTGGTGCGGGCGGGCGCGCCCTGCGCGACGGTCGCAATGGGGGCGAGCGCGAGCGAGACGGCGGCGAGCGAGGCGAGGATCGGATGTCGCATGATGGCTCCGGGGTGTCGTGGGTCGTGGCCGGAGTCTCGCGGGCGCGTGTGAAGCGAACATCAACGCCGCATTCCCCCCGCGAGCCGCGGAGGCCCGGGTGGGGAATGCGGCGTGCATGCGCCCGTCGGCCTGTCGGCACCATCGCGCACGTGGCGCGGCGGTGCCGACGCCCGATCACGGTCGCACGATCTGCCCGCGCAACTCGCCGCCGGCATTGGCCGACGTGTGCAGGTTCACGTAGGCGTTGCCGGTGCGCAGGAGCCGCTTGAGCGAGTCGAGCGAGATCGCCGGCGCCCCGCCCACGCCGCGGATCCACGAGGCGTTGATGCGCCCCGCGCTCAGCTCCCCATTGGTCAGCCCACTCGGCGTCTGCGGCGCGGTGCCGTTGGGCGGCGCCAGCCAGACCAGCACGGGACCGTTCACCCCAGCCGCGCCGCTATGGATGTGGCCCATGGTGACGCCGGTGAGTCCCGAGACGGTGATCGTATACGAGAGCGCCGTGTCGCCGACGGCGGTGAAGGTCGCCGATCCCGAGGCGGTGGTCGTCACGGGCGGCACCTCGTTGCTGCCGGCGAGCTGGGCGGTGAAGCGCTCGGGTGCGGGGGCGCCGTTGTCGTCGTCGTCGTCGCAGGCGACGAGGCCGAGGACGGCGAGGGCGAGGGCGAGCGAGCGGGCAGGACGGGTGATGGGCATGGCGGTCGCGGGTTCGGGGGTTCACGAACGTGGATCAGGGATGCCCCGACATATGCGCAAGCAGCGAGCCAGTGCGTCGATTCGGCGGGGCGCGTACGCGCTGCCCTCCCGTACGCCGGCGGTGACCCGATCGGATCTCCCGGTGCCCGTCGTGCGGGCGCCCGGATGCAGATTGGTCGGGCGCACCGCTGCGCGCGCCGCCATCCATTCCCCTGTCCGCCACGTCCCGCATGCGCCCCATCCGTCGCAGCGCCGTCACCACCCTGCTCGTCGTCCTCGCCGCCTGCGGCGGTGACGCGCCCCCGCTTCCACCACTGGC
>JALOPO010000145.1 GCA_025453855.1 Gemmatimonadaceae bacterium | reverse complement strand
CATGGCATCCATCGCATTCCTCGGCACCGGCCTGCTCGGCAGCGCCTTCGTGGAGGCCGCGCTCGGGCGCGGCGAGACCGTCACCGTCTGGAACCGCACGCGCGCCAAGGCGGAGGCGCTGGTCGCGCATGGCGCACGCGTCGCCGACACCCCCGCCGATGCGGTGCGCGGCGCCGAACGCGTGCATCTCGTGCTCCGCGACGACGACACCGTGGAGGAGGTGATCGAGGCGCTGCGCCCGGGGCTCGACGCGGCGACGATCATCGTCGACCACACCACCACGCAGCCGGCACGCACCGCGGCCCGCGCCACGCGCCTGGTCGCCGAGGGCGTGCGCTACCTCCACTGCCCGGTCTTCATCGGGCCGGCCGCGGCGCGGCAGGCGCAGGGGACGATTCTCGTCGCCGGCCCCCGCGAGCTCTTCGATGCGGTGCGTCCCGCGCTCGAGCGACAGGCCGCGACGGTGCAGTACCACGGTGAGCGTCCCGACCTGGCGGCCGCGTTCAAGCTCTTCGGCAACTGCTACATCCTCGGCATCGGGGCGCTCATCAGCGACGTCTTCGCGATCGCGAAGGGGAGCGACGTCGCACCCGCCGACGTGCTCCCGCTGCTCGAGAGTTTCAACGTCGCAGGCATCGTGATGGGGCGCGGGCGCAAGATGGCCCACGGCGACTTCGCGGCGAGCTTCGAGCTGGCGATGGCGCGCAAGGACGTGCGGCTGATGATGGAGACCGCCGGCGCGACGCCGCTCGCCGCGCTCCCGTCGATCGCGGCGCGGATGGATGCCGTGATCGCCGAGGGCTTCGCCAGCGACGACTTCTCGGTGATCGCGCACGACGTGGTGCGCTGAGCCGCGCAGCACACCCCTCGTCGGCGAGCCCTGCCGGCGGGGCGTGACGCTCCGTAACGTTCGCGTCGCCGGCGGCGGAGGGCGGTGCCACCGGCGCGGCATCGCCGGGACGGCCGGCGGCCGGGTGGTGCGCCGCCCGGAGCGTCAGGTCGCATGCCACACCCGCGGGATCCGCGTCGCGCACACGAGCGCGCCGGCCACGCACGTCACGCCAACCACCTGCTGCGCGTGGTCGCGGCCACGCTGCTGGTCGCGCACGTCGCGGCGGCGCAGTCGACCATGCCGCCCGGCCACCAGCACGAGGCGCCGCGGGCACCGCCGCGCGCAGGCGAACCTGCCCGCGTGGCCGCGCACCCGGCCGACGTGCGCTTCATGCAGCACATGATCGCCCATCACGCGCAGGCGCTGGAGATGAGCGCGCTGATCGCACGGCGCAGCCGTCGCCCCACGATGCGGCTCCTCGGCGAGCGGATCAGCGTCTCGCAGCGCGACGAGATCCGCGCCATGCAGCGCTGGCTGCTCGATCGCGGTCAGGCGGCCCCCGATCCGCTCGCGGCGCCGGGACGCGCGGCGCTCACCGCGCAGGACTCGGCACATGCGGCTCGGCATGCGTCGCACATGGCCGATTCCGCGCATGCGGCACGACACGCCGCGCACGTGTCGGCCGGCGCGCCGATGCACGGCCACACGGGGATGGCGCACGACGATGGCGCCCACGCCGACATGCCCGGCATGCTCACCCGTGCGCAGCTCGACACGCTCGCCACGCTGCGTGGCACCGCGTTCGACCGTCGCTTCCTGGAGTCGATGATCGCGCACCACGCGGGCGCGATCACGATGGTCGAGGCGCTCTTCGCCACGCCCGGCGCCGGCCAGGAGCCGCAGCTCTTCGGCTTCGCGACCGACGTCGATGCCGACCAGCGCGCCGAGATCGCGCGCATGCGCGCCCTGCTCGCGACGCTCCCGCGCACGCCCGCGCCGCGTCGCTGATTCCAGTCCCCACCCGCCCGTCACCCTCACTCCGTCTCGATGCACTCCTCCCGTTCTCGCGCACTGGCGCTGGCCGCCGCTGCACTCGTCACCGCCCCGCTCGTGGCGCAGGCGCCCGCGGCGCCGGCCTCCTCCGCCGCCGACCCGCGCGTCGGCCTCCGCACCGGCTGGACCGACGCCGGCCAGGCGGTGCGCAACCTCGCACTCGTCTCGCACACCGATCGCCCCGCCGGCTTCGTGACGCCGAGCGATCCGGGGTCGTTCGCGAACGCCAACAGCGACCTCGCCTTCAAGGGGACGCTCGTCTTCATCGGCAACTTCAACGGCTTCCAGATCTACGACGCCGCCGACTCGAAGGAGCCGAAGCTGGTGACCACCGTCACCTGCCCCGGCGGGCAGGGCGACCTCTCGGTGCATGGCAACCTCCTCTTCATGTCGGTCGAGGAGACGCGCGGCCGCGTCGACTGCGGGTCGCAGGGGATCCGCGACACGGTGAGCGCGGAGCGCTTCCGCGGCGTGCGCATCTGGGACATCAGCACCATCGCCGCGCCGAAGCAGGTCGGCTTCGTGCAGACGTGCCGCGGGTCGCACACCCACACGCTCGTCCCCGACGCGAAGGACCCGGCGAACGTCTACGTCTACGTGAGCGGCACCGCCGGCGTGCGCTCGCCGAACGAGCTCGCGGGGTGCTCGCGCGGCCGTCCCGATGATCCCACCACGTCGCGCTTCAGCATCGACGTGATCAAGGTGCCGGTCGACAATCCCTCGGCGGCACGGATCATCGGCAGCCCGCGCATCTTCGCCGACCAGCAGAGCGGCCCGGCGATCGGCCTCGCCGGCGGCGCCTGCTCCGGGAACGGGATCCTGCTCGACATCAGCGATCCCGCCAACCCGAAGCGCGTGCACGAGGTGACCGACCCGAACTTCGCCTACTGGCACTCGGCGACGTTCAACAATGCGGGAACGTCGATCCTGTTCAGCGACGAGTGGGGCGGCGGCACCGCGCCGCGTTGCCGCGCGACCGACAAGCCGACCTGGGGGGCGAACGCGCTCTTCCGCCTCGCCGATCGTCGCATGACGCCCGCCGGCCACTACAAGATGCCGGCGCCGCAGACCGATGCCGAGAACTGCGTGGCGCACAACGGCTCGCTGATCCCGGTGCCGGGGCGCGACATCATGGTGCAGGCGTTCTACCAGGGCGGTCTGACGGTCTTCGACTTCACGAATCCCGAGAAGCCGGTGGAGATCGCCTTCTTCGATCGCGGCCCGGTGAGCGAGCGCCTCACGCTCGGCGGCTTCTGGTCGACGTACTGGTACAACGGGCGCATCTACGGGTCGGAGATCGCGCGCGGCCTCGACATCCTCGAGCTGCTCCCGAGCGAGCAGCTCTCGCAGAACGAGATCGACGCGGCGAAGACGGCGCAGCTCGACCACTTCAACCCGCAGACGCAGGTGCGCTACACCTGGGCACCGAGCTTCGTGGTGGCGCGCGCCTACGTGGACCAGCTGGCGCGCGACCGGGGGCTGGCAAAGGGGCGCACGACGGCGATCATGACGGCGCTCCGCCGCGCCGAGGGACTCGAGGGTGCCGCGCGGAGCCGTGCGCTGACGACGCTCGCCGGCGCGCTCGATCGCGATGCGCGGGGCGCGAAGGACGCGCCCAAGGTGCGGATGCTGCGCGACGTGGTGCAGGCGCTGGCGAAGGGCTGAGTTGCACCCTGACGCACGACGCCCCGCGCGAGGTTCGCTCGCGCGGGGCGTCGTGCGTCGGGGTGCCGACGAAGTGCTCGGTGACGCGTCGATCCTCGAGCGCCGCACTCCCGGGTGCGGAGCGGATCAGTAGTAGATCACGGGAATGCGCACCGGCGCAGAGGCCCGCATCAGGCGGGCAGCGGTCGGAGGGAGGAGTGACTGCTGGAGGGGCGTGAGGAGGCGTGCGAGCTCATTCGCCTGCACGCGACTCTGGTCCCATGCCAGATCGGTTACCTCCTGCATGCGTTGCATCAGCGCCGCTCGCGACAGCGAGGGAGCATCACGCTGCATCCGTGCGGCGAAGTCGAGCCACGTGCGCCGCAACGCCGTCGCGAGCGTGTCGCGGAGCGTGGCGATGCGGGTACGTTGCGCGACCGAGAGGCCGAGCTCGTCCTCACGTTCGAGCACGCCTGTCATCACGTTGGGAACGCCACGGGCGAACAGCACGGCGAGGCTGTCGACCGACAGTGGATCGCCCAGGCCTCGCCGAATGAACCAGCGATCCACCTGCTGCTCGCGGATGGTCGGCGCGAGCGGGATCTCGACGGCGATCATCACCCGTGGCAACCCCGCGGCGGCCCCGCCGAGAGGAAGTCTTGCCCCGAACGCAGGGTTCGGCGCGAGGGTGAAGCGTCGGGCCACGGGATCGTAGCCGCGCACCCGGGCCGCCACCGGATCCACCACCGGTTGCCCACCCGCGCGCTGCAATCCCGGCGAGAGCAGGCTCGCGGGATTCTCGAACGCGAGCTGAAGCCGGGCGCGAGGGAAGCGACTCGCCGAACCGAGGTCCATCTTCAGCGACAGCGCCGAATTGACCGACCACGGTCCCCGGCAACTCGCGCCGCCGGGTGCGTCGGTGACGCCAGCCAGACAGCGCCCCGCGCGACCGCCCGGCATCGGGGCGCCGTCTTCCGTCCCGAACAATGCCGCGAGATCCTCGCGACGGGCACGATCGTTCCCGGCGTTCCCGTCACCATTGATGTCCCCGGCGATCAGCGGTGTGTACGGAAGCCCCGAGGCGACCCGCAGCCAGAGCGACGCGTCGAGGCGTCCAAACGCGTGCGCAATCTCGAGCTGCAGCTGGTGCCGCCGATCCCAGGCGGCGACGCGTCGTTCCACCTGCCAGGGCGAGCCGTCCACATCGGCGTCCCACCCGCCGCGCGTCGAGACGGCCCGTCCCCATGCGTAGCCGAGTCGGAATGGCCAGCGGCTCCGGCCGTTCGGCGATCCGATGCCGATCACCACCCGTTCCGCGGAGCTCTCGAGCGCACTCGATACTTCCAGATCTCGGCTCACCGGCCCTGTGCTGCCGACGCGACCCGGACGAAGGATCCCGGTGGACGGCTCGACCGAGTCGAGGCTGGCAAAGAACGGGCGGCCACTCGCGAGCGACGCAGCTGCCGTGCGCGGAACGGCGGCGTCCACGAGCCGTGCCTGACGCCCCGTGCGGCTCACGACACCGTCCACCGTCACATCCAGGCCGAAGAGCAGCGCACTGATGCCCGCCGTCGTTCGCCATGTGCGAGGCGGCGCAAAGGCATCATCGAGACGGCCGCGGCCGGCAAGCGGACGGGCTGCCATGACGGCTTGGCACGCACGAGCGAGGCGCTCCGCATCGAGCGCCTCCGCATCGCCCTCGCCCAGGCCTGCCGGGCCGCCACCAAGGCTGCAGCCGACGGACTCGACACGGGCCGGCAGGCCCCCCGGCCGCACCGCATCGTCGGGCCCGAAATCACCGGTGAAGATGCCGGTGCCGAACCGGAGGACGCCGCTCGGACCTGTCTGCCTGCTCAGCAGATTCGTGCGGACGAACCCGGGCGCTTCCCTCGGCTGAATGAGCGCCCAGGTCACGCCGATGCGCGGTGACAGGTCGAGCACCTGCGGTGCGCCGCGTCCGCGCGTGTCGACTCGCTGCCAATCCATGCGCACACCGCCCACGGCCCGGAGGCGACTCGACAGCCGCCACAGGTCGTTGACACCGAGTGATGCGCGCCAGGCGAGGGCCTCTGCGGGAGCGTAACGCGTGGTGCGCACCAGGGCCGTACTGGCGTCACGAAACGCATCGAGGCCTGCAAAATCGACGAAGCCCTGGCGAGCGTCATTCCGCTCGTTCAGCCGATGCGCGCGCCCCTGCGCGAACAGCTTGAGCTGATGCTCGGCGCGCGTGCCGACCCGCTGTTCCCGCTCGAGCTGCTGCTCGAGCACGAGTCGATCGCGACGCGACGGCGGCAGCGGCCCGCCGAGGCGCACGGCAGGCGCCCACTCGTTGGCAGCCGCCCCATCGACCGGGAGGATGGCCACGACACTGGTGACGTCACCGCCTTCCGTCGTGACAGCCGATTGCTCAGCGACGAGGCCCGTGCGCGCTCGCCAGACCGCGAGGTGCCGATCAGTGCGCTCCCAGAGATGCTGGGCGGTGCCCTGTGCAACCTGCAGCCCAGTCGCGAGGCGCGACGTCGCAAACGGGTCGATGGTCGCCGGTGCGCGATGATCCACACTCGCGGCGGCGACAACGGCGTTCGTCCGCGCATGCCGCCGGTCGAAGTCGAGCCGTGCGATGGCACTGCCGGACATGGCGCGACTCCACTGCTCCGCGTCGCGCGATCGTCCCAGGCCACGTGGCTGCGCCACCGCCTCGATCGCCGCTGCGCGTTCCGCCGACAGTCCACGCTCATCAAGGAAGGCGGCGGGCACGCGCTCGAGGGCGACGTTGGGCGTGGTGGTCGCGCTTGCCCGCACGCCCCAGGCGAGCCCCTGCCGTTCGCGCATGAGGAGGTTCGTTCCCCCCACATCGAACGTCAGGGCAGGCGCGACGGAGCCGAGCGGCACGCCGGTGTTGCCGCGTGTATCGCGCGCAGTGGCATCGGCCACCACGCTCCCTGTCCGGCTCACGTAGTCACCGGCAGCGCCAAGGTCGGCGGCGATTCGCCCACCACTGAACCCCGCCACGCTGACGTCGTATTCGGCAACGACGCCGCGGATCGCAACCGGCGCGGACCTGGGGAGCGCCGAGCCGGGAAAAAGAAGGCCATTGAGCTGGGTCTGGGTCTCGCCGGGGGCGGCTCCTGCGCCACCCACGCCATCGAAGAGGAGGTTGTTGCGCAGCTGCCCCTCGAACGTGGCGAGCGTCGGCGGCGTGACGGCGTCCGTACCTTGTGTCGCCGCCTCCATGTTGCCGGGCGGGGCGTCGTAGATGAAGCGGCGTTCGACCGAGTCACGATTCGCCCGGACGCGGACCGTCGCGAGCGTCGTCATGGACTCCTCCGTGAGGACGAAGACGACCCGCAGCACGCTTTCCCCGGCGCCCGCCACCCGGCGACGAACGGGGCGGAACCGGTGGGCCCGCACCGTGAGCACGTACTCACCCGTGCCACCGGGACGCTGGAAGTGCGCACCGCCGGTGGAATCGGTCGTGATCGACCGCGGCACCTGGCCGACCTGTGAGACGAGCGCCACCTCGGCGCCAGGCACGGGGTGCCCGGCTGCGTCACGAACCTGCACGACGACCTGGAGCGGTGCGTCCACCTGTGCAGCAAGGCGCGAGGCCCCTGCGCCGGCTGCGAGGGCGATGACGGCCGCCATCCGGCATGCCACGGAGCGGATGGTCATGCCACGCCGCACGACGGGGTGCTTCCAGTGGCCGACGGTCGGTGTTGAGGTGCGGCGCTGGCTGCGGAGTGTACCACTCGCGGGCGTAGCGCAGTCCCGACCAGGGGCGGACGTCCTCGACCATGAATCACGGGCCGCACGCCCGTGCTCCTCGCGGCGATCACGGTCGGCTGCACTGGCGAGCGTTCGCACGTCGACGCATGCACCTCTCACGCGAGCCCCAGGTCAGCCGGAGTTCAGTCCCGTGTCGCAGCGCGGCTTATCATTCGTCATGACTGGTGCCGCCCTGACGAGGCGACATGTCGACATCATATCCCGACGCACAAGGCCGCGCGTGCGTGCCGACACGTCGCGCCAAGAACCTGCGTGTGGCGCGCGGGCTCAGCCAAGCCACACGCCCAGCTGCAGGAGCGAGCAACGAGGACTCCGTCGTCGCTTTTCGTGGATCGCTCCGGCCGCGAAGATGAGGGTCGGCGCTCGCACGCCACAATCCTGGTCAACTCGACTTCCGCTTCGCAGTACCCCTCGGCATCCACGACCATCGACTGCAGTCGGAGACGCTCGCAACATGACAACGCTCGCATTCATGGTGGCCCCCGAGGAGCTGCTGCAGGGAGTCGACGGCAATGGCGTCATCTACTGCGCGACCGATCGCACACGGTGGTTGCGACTCGAAGTCGCGTGGCGTGGTGCCAGCATGAACGCGGCAGGGCCGTGCACGAAGGTCACCGCGTCGCAGGATGGTCGGCTCTCGACGGTCGGTGTGGAGGATCCCCGGGGATCTGGACGCCGGGAGCGGTGACGTGACGCTCTGCGACTGCCCTGGATCACGGGCCGGGCAGCGCGGCGGTGTCACTGCCACTCCACGAGCCGGGGCGCCCGGCGACGCACGATGCCGTGACCTCGTGTGGGATCCGCCCACCGAGCTGCTCCACAGGAGCGATCGCATGCGGACGTGCCGACCGAGACCCGTGAAAATGCTGGTAGCGCTCCGGCAGGCTCGGAGCGGTGCGCCCGGAGCGGGCCGGATCCGGAGGCCCGGGATCATGGTGAATCTCAGGTCGCGGTCGCAGGAGCGGCTTGCTGCGCTCGACCGTGCGCGAGCCGCGCGAGCGCACGCCAGTAGGGGAGGAGGGCACCAGGCCCGGCGGCTGTCGTCGGCCTGCCGCACGCGGCGGGCGACACAGGCCGCACGCTGCCGGAGAGCTCCAGCGCGGCGACGGCACCGAGTGCAGCCCGACGACGGCACCGAGTGCCGCTCGACGGGATACGATGGCTGGGAGGTACTTCAGAAGCGGAAGCTGACCCCCAGCGTCGCGAACGGCAGGTTCGCCCCCGCCTGCAGCTGCGCATGCGCCGCGACGGTCGGCGAGAACCACCA
>JALOPO010000561.1 GCA_025453855.1 Gemmatimonadaceae bacterium | reverse complement strand
CACGGCCACGGCGGCACGCTGCTCCAGCACCTCAAGGAGCACCTGCTCCACGGCGATGTCCGCGCCGAGAGCCGCGTCTTCTACTTCACGACGTGCGGCTGGATGATGTGGAACTGGCTCGCGAGCGTGCTTGCGACCGGGGCCGCGATCGTCCTCTACGACGGCGCGCCGCTCCCCGCGCACGAGCCCGGCCTCCTCTGGCGCATGGCGGCCGAGGAGCGGGTCACGCACTTCGGCACCAGCGCGAAGTACCTCGCCCTCGCCGAGAAGCACGCCCTGCACCCCGCCGCGACGCACGATCTGCGCGCGCTCGAGGTGGTCTTCAGCACCGGCAGCCCGCTCGCCGACCACTCGTACGACTGGGTCGCGCGCGAGCTCGGGGCGGTGCGGCTGAGCAGCATCAGCGGCGGGACCGACCTCATCTCCTGCTTCGCGCTCGGTGGCGAGCTGCAGTGCCTCGGGCTCGGCATGGGGGTCGACGTCTGGGACGCCGACGGCACGCCGGTGATCGGTGCGCCGGGCGAGCTGGTGTGCACGCGTCCGTTCCCGAGTATGCCGGTGGCGTTCTGGAACGACCCGGATGGTGCCAAGTACCGGGCGGCCTACTTCGAGCATTTCCCCGGCGTCTGGCGGCATGGCGACTGGGCGCAGCGCACGCCGCATCACGGCCTCGTGATCCTCGGGCGGAGCGACGCGACGCTCAACACGCTCAACCCGGGGGGCGTGCGCATCGGGACCGCGGAGCTCTACCGGCAGGTCGAGCAGATCCCCGAGGTGCTCGAGGCGCTCGTCGTCGGGCAGGACTGCGAGGTCGACGGCGCGCGCGACGTGCGCATCGTCCTCTTCGTGCGGCTGCGCGACGGCGTCGAGCTCGACGAGACGCTGGAGCACGCGATCCGCATGAAGATCCGGAGCGGCGCGAGCCCGCACCACGTCCCCAAGGTCATCGTCGCCGTGGCGGATCTGCCGCGGACCGTCTCGGGCAAGATCACCGAGCTCGCGGTGCGCGAGGTCATCCACGGCCGGCCGGTGACCAACACCGACGCGCTCGCCAACCCCGAGGCGCTCGCGCTCTTCCGCGATCTGCCCGCGCTGCGGTGATCCGCACCGGGGCATGTGCGCACGGGGCGCGACGGTGTGTGCCGTCGCGCCCCGTGCGTCTTCCGACCCCCGACCACGTCAGCGGCGGACGGTGATCCGGACCGGTGCCGAGACGAGGTCCTTCGAGATGACGCGGTGCTGGTGGTCGCCGAGCACGACCCGCAGCACGTGCCGCCCGGGCGGAAGCTCGACGCTGGTCTCGATCTGCCCCTTGCCGAAGTGCAGGTGCTGCGCGTCGGTGGGGATCACCACGCCGGGGTCGGGCGCGTCGGCGTCGATCAGCAGGTGGAAGTGGCCGGTGTTGGGGAAGTCCATCCCGGCGGGGGCCACGCCGTAGTTCTGCAGGCCGAAGACGATGGTCACCTTGCCGCCGCGGACCACGGCGCCGTCGGTGGGGGTGCGGAGAAAGATCCGCGGGGAGGGCGCGGCGGCGGCGGCGGGCGTCGCCGTCTGGGCGCGGGCCGGCGCCGCCGCGAGCGGCAGCGCGGCGAAGGCCGCGAGAACGAGCGTGGGACGGAGCATCGGGAATCGCGTGGGAGGAGGGCGGGCGGGGCGACGAGCGTCGCGGCCTCGGTGGTGAACGGCGGGCAGGGCGCGCCGGGCGAGCCCGACGCGATCGAGGATGAACGCGTAGTCGAAGGCGACCTCGCGCAGCCGCTCGTAGCGCCCCGACGAGCCGCCGTGCCCGGCCCCCATGTTCATGCGCAGCAGGAGCGGATTGCCATCGGTCTTGCGTTCGCGCAGCCGTGCGACCCACTTGGTCGGCTCCCAGTAGGCGACGCGGCTGTCGTTGATCCCGCTCGTGACGAGCATCGCCGGGTACCGCTGCGCCCGCACGTTGTCGTACGGCGAGTACTGGAGCATGTAGCGGTACTCCTCGGCCTTGGCCGGATTGCCCCATTGCTCCCACTCCTGCGCCGTGAGCGGGATCGAGGCGTCGGCCATGGTGTTGATCACGTCGACGAACGGCACCGCCGCGACGATCGCCGTGAACAGCTCCGGCGCCTCGTTGGCGACGACGCCCATCAGCAGCCCTCCCGCGCTCCCGCCGTTGGCCGCCATGCGGTCGCTCGCGGTGTAGCGCTCCTCGAACGTCCTGGAAGTCCCAGAAGGTGTTCCGCTTGCGGAGCATCTTGCCGTCGTCGTACCAGGCGCGCCCCATCTCCTGCCCGCCGCGCACGTGCGCGATCGCGTAGACCATGCCGCGATCGAGCAGCGAGAGGCGCGCGCTGTTGAAGGTCGGCTCGGTCGTCGCCCCGTACGAGCCGTAGGCGTAGAGGAGCAGGGGGCGCGAGCCGTCGCGCACGAACGGCGCCTTGTAGACGAGCGAGACCGGGATCATCGTCCCGTCACGGCCGCGGGCCATGCGCCGCTCGACGCGGTACTGCGTCCGGTCGTAGCCGCCGAGCACCTCCTGCTCCTTGAGCACCGTGCGCCCGCGCGTGGCCAGGTCGTACTCGGTCACCTGGTTCGGCGTGACGAGCGACGAGTAGTTGAAGCGGATCGTGCGCGCCGTGAACTCCTCGTTCTGCGTCAGCCCGACGCCGTAGGCCGCCTCGGGGAACGACACGTCGTGCGTCGCGTTCGAGGCGAGCTCGGTCACGCGCAGCCGGCGGAGCCCGTCGCGCCGCTCGGTCACCACCACCCAGTCCTTGAAGACGTCGATCCCCTCGACGAACGCGTCGGGGCGCGCGGGGAGCCAGTCCTGCCACGCCGCGAGATCGGGGGCGCGGTCGGCGACGCGGACCACCTTGAAGTTCGGGGCGCCGTCGTTGGTCACGATCCAGAAGTGGCCGTCGCCGTGATCGACGTCGTACTCCACGCCGGCGCGCCGCGGGGCGACGAGGCGCGGGGCGCTCGCGGGGCGCGCCGCGTCGATGACGCGCCACTCCGACTGCGTGAAGCTCGAGGCGCCGATCCCCACGAACGCGCCGCTCCGGAAGCGCGCGACGCGCACGTTGAAGAGCACGTCCGGCTCGTGGAAGACGGCGACGTCGGTGCGCACGCTCGTGCCGAGGCGGTGCCGCCAGACGCGGTCGTTGCGCTTGGCGCTGTCGGTCGTGGCGTAGAACAGCGTCCGGTTGTCGCTCGCCCATGCCAGCCCGAAGCCGAGCTTCTCCTTGCGGTCGGGGCGCCAGCGCCCGGTGCGCAGGTCCTTCACCCGGAGGGTGAAATCCTCGTAGCCGGTGGTGTCGACGAGCAGGGCGAGGAGCGTGCCGTCGGGCGAGACCTCGAACGCGCCGAGGCTGTAGAACTTCCGCCCCTTCGCGGCCTCGTTCTGGTCGAAGATCACCTGCTCCGGCGCGTCGAGCGTCCCGCGCTTGCGGCAGAAGATCGGGTACGGCTTCCCCTGCTCGGTGCGCGTGTAGTACCACCACGCGCCGTCGCGATAGGG
>JALOPO010000560.1 GCA_025453855.1 Gemmatimonadaceae bacterium | reverse complement strand
TCGCACGGTGAACGCCGAGGCGAGCGTCTTCCGCACCGCGGTCGACGGCTTCATCTACTACGCCCCGCTCGTCGATGCGCGCACCGGGCTGCCGCAGCGCGACCCGCGGCTCCGTCGCTACGTCGTCTACCAGGCCGCGCAGGCCCCGGCCGAGCTGCTGGGGGCGGAGGGGCGCGTGCAGGTGGAGCCGGTGCGCGGCTGGGTGGCCGACGGCACGGTGAGCTGGGTGCGCGGGACGCGCACCGACGTCGACGAGCCGCTGCCGGCGATGCCGCCGCTGCGCGGGCGCCTGCAGCTCCGCCGCGAGACGCCGCGCTGGCTGCTCGGTGTCGGCGCCGACGTGATCGGCGCGCAGTCGCGCGTGCCCCCCGCGCCCACGGGTGCGGGGGCGACGTGCACGGTGTCGCGCGGGATCGAGGACGAATCGAGGACGAGGCGACGGTGCTCCCGGCCGAGTTCTGCGCGACCGACGGCGCCGTGCTCTGGAACGCGACCGCCGGCCTGCGCCGCACGTGGGGCGGGCGGCTGCACGCCTTCACGCTGGTGCTCGACAACGCCGGCAACGCGCTCTGGCGCGACCATCTCTGGCGCGCCAAGCAGGTCGCGCCGCAACCCGGGCGCAACGTGCGCCTCCTCTACCGGGTGAGCTTCTGATGCGACGCCTGCTTGCTGTACGGCGAGTGGTCGCGGCACCGCGCGCGATCGGCTCGCGTGCGAACGCCGTCGAACGGATGGCCGCGATGATGCGATGGGGCGCGAGGCGTCGCGATGGCACTGCGATCGCGGGGCGCATCGCCGCGGCAGCACGTGCCCGTGCATCGCGGTTCCTCGCGTGCCTTCGCATCATCGCGGCCGCCGTTCGCCGGTCGTCGCCCATGCCGCGGCGATGCGTGACGCCGCTGCTGGTCGCGCTGACGGTGACGGTGACGGCGTGCGAGCATCCGATCGCGGTGGTGTCGCCGCACGTGGAGGCGCAGGACCTGCTCGTGCGCGACACGACGGGGCGGCTCCTGCTCCGCACGCAGGACAACACGACGTGGAGCGCGGGGACGATGGCGATCCCGCTCGACGACTCGCTCCCGGTGGTGATCCGCCTCGTCGACTTCCGCGGGAACGAGTTCGACCTCGCCGACCGGAGCCGCGAGTACTCGATCCGCGTGCAGGCCGAGAACGCGGCGGCGGTGCAGTGGGAACCCCGTCGCGGCGCGATGGGGTGGCTGCGCGGCTTCGTCGCCGGCCCCACGCGCATCCGCTTCCAGGTCTGGCACACCGACCACCCCGACTTCACGTCCCGTCTCTCCTCACCCGCCCCAGCATCCGGAGCGCCGCCATGCCCAGCACACGCCACGCCGCCGCAGCCACGCGTCTCGCCACGTTCGCCCTGGTCGCCACGCTCGCCGCCTGCGGGGGCGGTGGCGATGCCCCGGTGAGTCCCGCGCCCCCCGAACAGCCGCCGGTGGGCGTCGCGCCGCGCATCACCGCCACCACCGAGGTGGTGCTCGTCGACTCGACCGATCGCGTGGTGGCGTACTCGCATCGCGACCACTGGCACGGCTTCCCGGTGGTGCCGGTCACGAGCGGACTCCGGCTGCGCATGGCCTTCTCGAACGAGGTGCGCGACAGCGACGATCACGACATGCCGTCGCGCCAGAGCTGGTTCACGCTCGACCAGCTCGCCGACCACAACGTGCGGATGGTGATCGCCGACACGACGGCCGCGCGCTGGAGCGGCGACGCGGTGTGGGGGCGCTTCACGGGGCTGCGTGCGAACGGGGCGACGACGGCGAGCATCGTGGTGCGGCGCGCGACGACGACGCTCAACGAGCGGCCGCCGTTGAATCTCGTGATCCGCTGAGCCGCCCCGCCGCTGCCCCCCCGCGGGCTCGGAGCCCGCGGGGGTGCAGCGGCCCCGGCGTTCAGCACCGATATTGGGCACCATGCGTGCCCCTCATCGCCTCGCGCTCCTGCCCGCGCTCGCCCTCGCCGCCTGCGGGCGCGGCCCCTCACCCGCGCCGACGCCGGCCGGGACCACCGCCGCGGCCACCGCGCCCGCCATCGCGCTCGATTCGGTCGTCTACCGGATCCCGATGCGCGACAGCGTCGTCCTCAACACGGTCGTCTTCCGGCCGCGCGACGCGAAAGGCCCGCTGCCGATCCTCCTCACGCGCACGCCCTACGGCGTCGCGAACTCGCGCACGATGTTCGGCACCGCCTACGCGACGCTCGCGCGCGACGGCTACGTCTTCGTCTTCCAGGACATCCGCGGGCGCTTCGGCAGCGGTGGCCAGTTCGTCATGAACCGCCCGCGCCGCGACACCACCGACGCGGCCGCCGTCGACGAGGCGACCGACACCTACGACACCATCGAGTGGCTCGTGCGCAACGTGCCGAACACGGTGCCGAAGGTCGGCGTGCTGGGCGTCTCGTATCCCGGCTGGCTGGCCGGCGTCGCCGCGCTCGAACCGCACGCCGCGCTGGCCGCGGTGAGCCCCCAGGCGCCGATGGTCGACACCTGGCTCGGCGACGACTTCTTCCACAACGGCGCCTTCCGCCAGAGCTACGGCATCGAGTACGCGAGCGACATGGAGCTC
>JALOPO010000559.1 GCA_025453855.1 Gemmatimonadaceae bacterium | reverse complement strand
CGGCATGCAGCTTCTCTTCGACGGGAGCGACGAGGGCGGCGACGCGGGGCTCGGCGTGCTCCCCGGTCGCGTGCGGCGACTGCAGGCCAGGCGCGTCCCGCAGATCGGCTGGAATCCGCTCGTCGATGCCGCCGACCCGCTGCTCGCCACGAGCGGCCGGCACGCAGTTCCATCCCGAGAAGAGCAGCGCCGCCGGCGTCGCCTTCGTCCATGCCTGGGTGCGCGAGGTGCGCGACCGCATCGAGGCGCGCGACGCGCGTGCCACCGCCGCGGTGATGCACGCCATCGACGCGCGCCTCAACACCGAGACCACCACCGACGGCCGATGATCGCCGTGCTCACGACCCGCCGCCTGTCCCGACCTGCCGCATGAGCACTCTCGACTGGAGCTTCGGCTCCCCCGGCGCGCTCCTCGCGATCCCCGCCATCGACCTGCGCGAGGGGGCCTGCGTGCAGCTCGTCGGCGGCGACTACGCCAACGAGGCGGTGCGCCGCCCCGACCCCGTCGCCGTCGCGCGCGAGTGGGAGGAGGCGGGCTTTCCCGCGCTCCACATCGTCGATCTCGATGCCGCCACGGGGCGCGGCACGAACCGGCGCGTGATCGAGCGCATCCTCGCCACCACCGCGCTCGAGGTGCAGGTGGGCGGCGGCGTGCGCGACGAGGACGCGATCGCCGCGCTCCTCGAGGCCGGCGCGAGCCGCGTGGTGGTCGGCACGCGGGCCTTCGAGGATCGCGACTGGCTGGTGGAGATGGCCGACACCTTTCCGCGCACGCTCGTCGTCGCCGCCGACGTGCGGCAGCGCAAGGTCACGGTGCGCGGCTGGGAGACGACGCTCCCGCTCGACATCGAGGACGCGGTGCGCGAGCTGAACGAGCTCCCGCTGGCCGGGCTGCTCGTCACCGCCGTGCACCAGGAGGGCTCCCTGCAGGGGGCCGACCACGCGCTCATGGGCGACGTGGTGGCCGAGTCGCAGCACCCCGTGATCGCCAGCGGCGGCATCGCCACCGCGCTCGACCTGCGCCGCCTCGCCGACGCCGGCGTGCGTGCCGCGGTGCTCGGCATGGCGCTCTACACCGGCGCGCTCGATGCGCGCGACACCGCCGAGGAGTTCAGCCGATGAGCACCGTGCGTCGCCACACGACGGAGACGCAGATCACCGTCACCGTCACGCGCGGGCGGGGCGAGGCGAAGGTCGCCACCACGCGCCCCTTCCTCGACCACATGCTCGTCACCTTCGCGCGCTACAGCGGGCTCGATCTCGTGGTCGACGCCACCGGCGACCTCCCGCACCACCTCATCGAGGACGTCGCCATCTGCCTCGGCGCGGCGGTGGCGGCGGAGCTCCCGGCGACCTGCGCGCGCTACGGCGACCGCACCATCCCCATGGACGACGCGCTCGTGCACTGCCCGTGAAGGCGATGGCGCTCGCCATCCGCGACGCCTTCGTCGACACCGGCGCCGTCTTCAGCACCAAGGGCGCGGTGGCGCTCGAGGTGACGCCGTGACTCTGGGCTCCGAGCGGAACAGCACAACGCGAAGGACGCGAAGGCAACGGAAAGGGTTCGAGTGCCCCACGAGCATCACTGCTCTTCTTTCTGTTACCTTCGCGCCCTGAACTCGCCGCGCATGCGGAGTTCCCGGAGCCCGCACATGCTGACGAATCGGCTGATCGTCTGCCTCGACGTGCAGGGCGACCGCGTGGTGAAGGGGGTGCAGTTCGTCGGGCTGCGCGACGTGGGTGACCCGGTGGCGCTGGCGACGCGCTACGAAGCCGAGGGGGCCGACGAGATCGTCTTCCTCGACATCTCGGCCTCGGCCGAGGCGCGGGCGACGCTCCTCGACGTCGCGCGGCGCACCGCCGAGCGGCTCTTCGTCCCGCTCACGATCGGCGGCGGCGTGCGCACCGCCGACGACGTGGCGCGCACGCTCCGCGCCGGCGCCGACAAGGTCTCGCTCAACTCGGCCGCCGTCGCGCGCCCCGAGGTCCTCGGCGAGTGCGCGGATCGCTTCGGTGCGCAGTGCGTGGTGGCGAGCATCGACGCGAAGCGTGATGCCGAGGGCACGTGGAAGGTGTGGACGCACGGCGGCCGCACCGAGACGGGGCTCGAGGCGGTCGCCTGGGCGCAGGAGTGCGTCGCACGCGGGGCGGGGGAGCTCCTGCTCACGAGCATCGACCGCGACGGCGCGCGCACCGGCTACGACCTCCCGCTCACGCGCGCCGTCGCCGACGCCGTCCCCGTTCCCGTGATCGCCAGCGGCGGTGCCGGCGCCCCCTCGCACGTCGCCGACGCCATCACCGAAGCCCGCGCCGACGCGGCGCTCGTCGCCGGCATCCTCCACGACGGCCTCGTCACCGTGACCGAACTCAAGGACGCGATGCGTGCGGCCGGGGTGCGGGTGCGGTGATGCGCGGGCATCGCTGAACAGCCGGAACACGGAGGACACGGAGAAGGACAGGGGGACACGGAGGCCGACCGACCATCCGTGAGCACGGACGGTGGTGGTGCACGGCGACCCTTCCGAGGACCCGTGCTCGGCTCCGAGCCAGCGGTGACTCCCCGCGCAGTTGCTTGGCCGTCCCCCGCGCCCTCCGCAGTTCCCCCGTGTCCTCCGTGTTTCCGTCTTTTCCCGATCTTCCACGAGCACGACACCGACCGATGACACCGAACA
>JALOPO010000144.1 GCA_025453855.1 Gemmatimonadaceae bacterium | reverse complement strand
GCGACCGCCGCTCCCTCGATCATGTGCGACCGGTGCTCAGTCGGTGAGCCGCGTGATCTTCGCGCCGAGCGCGTTGAGCCGCTCGTCGATGCGCTCGTAGCCACGCTCGATCTGCCCGACGTTCATGATCGTGCTCGTCCCCTCGGCGCAGAGCGCGGCGAGGAGCATCGCCATGCCGGCGCGGATGTCGGGGCTCTCCACCGTCGCCGCACGGAGCGCCGACGGGCCGGAGACGAGCGCGCGATGCGGATCGCAGAGCACGATGCGTGCCCCCATCGAGATCAGCTTGTCGACGAAGAACATGCGCGACTCGAACATCTTCTCGTGCATGAGGATCAACCCGTCGCACTGCGTCGCGGTGACGATCGCGATCGACATCACGTCGGCCGGGAAGGCCGGCCAGGGCTGGTCCTCGAGCTTCGGCACGGCGCCGCCGAGGTCGTCCTTGATGCGGCGCGACTGGTCGGCGGGGATGACGAGATCGTTGCCGTCGATCACGCAGCGGATGCCGAGCCGCTCGAAGCCCATGAGCGTGGAGCGGAGGTGCTGCACGCCGGCGTCGGCGACGCGCAGCGCGGAGCGCGTCACGGCCGCGAGGCCGATGAAGCTCCCGACCTCGATGTGATCGGGGCCGATGCGGTGCGTGGCGGCGTGCAGCCGATCGACGCCGTGGATGGTGATCGTGTTCGTGCCGATCCCCTCGATGCGCGCTCCCATCGCCACCAGGAAGTGGCAGAGGTCCTGCACGTGCGGCTCGCTGGCGGCGTTGCGGAGCACCGTCGTCCCCTTCGCGAGCACGGCGGCGCAGAGCGCGTTCTCGGTGCCGGTGACGCTCGGCTCGTCGAGGAAGACGTCGGCGCCGACGAGCCCCGACGTCTCCATGGCGAAGTCCGCGCCCACGCTGTAGCGCACGCCCAGCTGGTCGAAGGCGAGGAAGTGGGTGTCGAGGCGGCGGCGCCCGATCACGTCACCACCCGGCGGCGGGAGCGTCACGCGGCCGCAGCGCGCGAGGAGCGGGCCGGCGAGCAGGATCGAACCGCGGATGCGCGATGCGAGGCCGCGGTCGAGCGTCTCGGGCCTGATCTCGCGGGCCCGGATGCGGAGCGTGTTCCGCGTGACCCACTCCGCCTCGGCGCCGAGCGACTGGATGAGCGTGACCAGCACGAGGATGTCGCGGATGTGCGGGACGTTCTCGAGCGTGACCGGCTCGTCCGTGAGCAGCGCGGCGCAGACGATCGGCAGCGCCGCATTCTTGTTGCCGGCGGGGCGGATCGTGCCGGACAGCGGGTGGCCACCTTCGACGACGTAGCGCAGGGCGCTCATGCAGGGTGCTCCGGGTTGGGTGAGAGCGGGCGCACGAAGCTGCCGAGCGCTGCCACCGGGGTCAAGCGCGGCGCCATTCGCTGCCGACGGGCGCCGCACGCGGGCGCCGCACCACCGCACGACCGTGACGGGACACCCCGCGGCCGGCGGTGTAGCTTGCGGGACATGGAGAGCCTGTTCCTTCCCCTCCTCGTGCAGGTCGCGGTGGCGCCGGTGCGCGCCGAGACGCTGCTGGTCAAGCCGGTCGCCATGCCGGCCGCGTGGTACGACGTCGCGACGGGCTTCTTCGCGATCGCGGGGACGCTCCTGCTGCTGGTGATCGGTGTGCTCCTGCTCGGCCTCGCCCGCGCGATCCAGGGCGCCGGCCAGACCGTGGGGCGCAAGCTCGAGACGCTCTCGGGTGAACTGGTGCCGCTCGCGCGACGGCTGCACGACGTCGCCGGCGACCTGCAGGAAGTGACGCAGCAGGTGAAGGGCGACATCGCGCGGCTCGGCGGCACCGCGGGCGCCGTGGACGAGACGGTGCGGGACGTCCTGGCGGTGACCGAACGTCGGGTGGCACGGCTGGCCGCAAGGCGGTGCGCGCGATGGTCTCGCGGCGGGCGGACACGGTGCCCGACGACGCGCCCGCGCCGTCGGCATCGCTGCGCGACCGCCTCGATGCGAGCGCGCGTCGACTCCGACGTGCCCCGCGCGCACCGATGCCGGCGCGCGAGGTGGTCGACGATCACGACGACGACTGGCACGCGCCGCCGCTCGCGCGCAGCAGCTCGGCGCGGGCGCGTCGGAGCGCCATCGCCGATGCCGCCACCGACACGAGCGATGGCGCCTGGGCACACGAGGCCGATGCGCTGATCGCGCAGGCCGAACGGGCACTTGGCCGCACCTTCGGCACGAGCGGGCCGGACGACGACCTCGAGGCCGATCCCGACGACCCGATGGTGCAGTCGCGCACGGCGCGCGACACGAGCACGCCGGCCAGCGCGTGGCGCGCCGGCGGCCCACGCCTCAAGCCGACACGCCCCGATCGATGACGCACGGACGCCTGCACCGCGCCTGCGCGCTGGTGCTCGGTGTCGGGCTCGTGCTCGCCCTCACGCCACGCGACCTGTGGGCGTGGACGCCGGGCACGCACATCCACCTCGGCGAGGCCGTGCTGCGCATGCTCGCGCTGCTCCCGCCCGCCACGGCCGCGCTGCTCCGCACCTTCCCGCAGGACTTCCTCTACGGATCGATCGCGGCCGACACGAGCATCGCCAAGAAGTACGCGCCCGTGGGGCGGCACTGCCACTCGTGGACCGTGGGCTTCGAGATCCTCGACGAGGCGCGTGACGAGCCACTGCGCGCGTTCGCGCTCGGCTACCTGGCGCACCTCGCCGCCGACGTGGTGGCGCACAACTTCTTCGTGCCGCGCCAGCTGGCGGTGACGAGCAGCACCGCGTCGATCGGCCATTCGTACTGGGAGAGCCGCTTCGAGACGCACCTCGGCGAGGCGCCGGCGCGGCGGGCGCGCGAGATCGTCCTGCTCGACCATGCGCGCGCCGACGCGCATCTCGACCGCATCCTCAGCCCGACGATCTTCAGCACGAGCACCAACCGGCGGCTCTTCCGCGGCATGGTCTACGTGAGCGACACGGAGAGCTGGCAGCGGCTCTACCGCATCGTCACCGAGAACAGCCGGTGGACGCTCGGTGCACCGCTGGTGCAGGCGCACCTCGTGCGGAGCTTCGACTACGTGATGGACCTCCTCACGCGACTCGACGGCGCCGAGCCGTTCGCCTTCGACCCGAGCGGCGACGACGCGCTGCGCCTGGCGAAGCGGCTGCGGCGGAGCGCACTCAGGCGCGGCGACGATGCGCTGCGCGACGAGGCGGAGAAGCTGTTCGGCCTCCCCGCCTCGTCGCTCGACCACGCGGCCCGGCTCGACCGGCCGCTCTACCCGGATGCGCGCGTCGAGAGCAGCTGATTGATGCGCCTGGGGTCGGCGCGTCCCTGCGACTTCTTCATCACCAGGCCGACCAGCACGCCCTGCAGCTTCTTCTCGCCACCGAGATAGCGCTGCGCCTCGGCCGGGTTCTCGGCGAGCACCTCGTCGACCCACCGCGCGAGCGCGTCATCGTCGCGCACCTGGAGCAGCCCGTCACGCTCGGCGATCACGCGTGCGTCGTCGCCGCTCTCGAGCAGGCGCGCGTAGACCGTGCGCGCGGCGGTGGAGCTGACCGTGCCATCGCGCACCAGGTCGAGCAGCGTGGCCAGGCGCTCGGGAGCGAGCGCGAAGGCGTCGATCGTCGTGCCGCGCTCCTTGAGCGACGCACGCACCTCGCCGGTCACCCAGTTCGCGGCGGCCTTGGCGTCGCCGTGCGCGGCGGCGAGGCGCTCGAACCACGGGCCGGTGACCGGATCGGCGGTGAGCTCCTGCACGTCGTAGTCGCCGAGCCCCATGGCCGCGTAGCGCGCCTTGCGGGCCGCGGGGAGCTCGGGGAGCGCGGCGCGATGACGCGCGAGCTCGTCGGCCGAGATGACGAGCGGCGGGAGGTCGGGCTCCGGGAAGTAGCGGTAGTCGCTCGATCCCTCCTTGCTGCGCGCCGGGCGCACCTCGCCCTTCGCGCCGTCCCAGAGGAGCGTCTGCTGCTGCACCGTGCCGCCCGCCGCGAGGAGCTCGCACTGGCGGCGGAACTCGGTCGCGAGGGCGCGCTCGACGCCCGAGAACGAGTTCATGTTCTTGACCTCGCACTTGGTGCCGAGCGGCGCGCCGGGGCGGCGCGCGCTCACGTTCGCGTCGACGCGCAGCGACCCCTCCTCCATGTTGCAGTCGCTCACGTCGAGGTATTCGAGCACCTGCTTGAGCGTGCGCAGGTAGGCGCCGGCCTCCTCGGGCGAGCGCATGTCGGGCTCGCTCACGATCTCGATGAGCGGGACGCCGCAGCGATTGAGGTCGACCGCCGTGACGCCCGGATAGCGGTCGTGGATGCTCTTCCCCGCATCCTCCTCCATGTGCACGCGCGTGATGCCGACCCACGCCGGCGTGCCGTCGGCGTGCGCACCGATGTGCAGGCGGCCGTCGGTGGCCAGCGGGCGATCGTGCTGCGAGATCTGGTAGCCCTTCGGGAGGTCGGGATAGAAGTAGTGCTTGCGGGCGAAGATGCTCGTGCCGTGCACGGTGCAGTCGAGCGCCAGCGCGGCGCGCACCGCGAGCTCCACCGCCCTCGCGTTGAGCACGGGGAGGGTGCCCGGGAGCGCGAGGCAGAGCGGCTCGGTGTTCGCGTTGGGCGGGGCGCCGTAGTCGGCACTGGCACCGTCGAAGGCCTTGCTGGCCGTCTTGAGCTGGACGTGCACCTCGAGACCGACGACCATCTCGAAGCCGGCGGTGACGTCGTCCGCGATCGGCGTGCCGATGGTGCTCATGCGTGCGCCTCCGCGCCGTACGCGCGCTCGAGCGCGTAGGCGACCCGGAACATGTCGCCCTCGCGGAAGTGCGCGGCGAGGAGCTGGCCGCCGACGGGGAGTCCGCCGACGGTGCCGATGGGGAGCGACATCGCCGGCACGCCGGCGAGGTTCGCCGTGGCCGTGAAGATGTCGCTCAGGTACATCTCGAGGGGATCGCTCTTGGCGCCGAACTCGAACGCCGGCGTGGGCGTGGTCGGGGTGAAGAGCACGTGCACGCCGTCGGCGAAGACGCGCGTGAAGTCGCCGGTGATGCGGCGACGCACCGCCTGCGCGGTGCGGTAATAGGCGTCGTAGTGCCCCTTGCTGAGCACGTAGGTGCCGAGCAGGATGCGACGCGTGACCTCCGGGCCGAAGCCGCGCGACCGCGTCCCCTCGTACATCCCGCGCAGGTCGTCGGCATCGGCGCGCAGGCCGTACCGCACGCCATCGAAGCGCGCCAGGTTCGAGCTCGCCTCGGCCGGCGCGAGGATGTAGTAGACGGGGATCGCGAGATCGGTGTGCGGGAGCGAGACCTCGCGCACCGTGGCGCCGAGCGCGCGCAGCCGGTCGAGCGCCTCGTCGCAGCGCGCGCGCATGGCCGGCTCGAGCGAGTCCGGGAAGTACTCGCGCGGGACGCCGACCACGATGCCGTCGAGTCGCTCGGCACCGGCGTGCGCCCGCCAGTCGTCGACGGCCACGTCGGCGCTCGTGGCGTCGCGCGGATCGACGCCGCTGATGACGCCGAGGCCGAGCGCCGCATCGTCGACCGTGCGACCGAAGACGCCGATGTGGTCCAGCGAGCTGGCGAAGGCGACGAGGCCGTAGCGGCTCACGCGCCCGTAGGTCGGCTTCACGCCGACGATGCCGCAGAAGGCCGCCGGCTGCCGCACCGAACCGCCGGTCTCCGAGCCGAGCGCGATGGGGACGATCCCGGCGGCGACCGCTGCCGCGCTCCCACCGCTCGAGCCACCCGGGACGCGACCCGGCGCCACCGGGTTCCGCACCGGGCCGTAGGCGGAGTGCTCCGTGGACGATCCCATCGCGAACTCGTCCATGTTCGCCTTGCCGATGATCGTCGCGCCGGCGGCGCGCAGCTTCGCCACCGCGGTGGCATCGAACGGCGAGACGTAGCCCTTGAGGATGCGCGAACCGCAGCTCGTGGAGAGCGACGTGGTGGCGATGTTGTCCTTCACGGCGACCGGCACGCCATGCAGCGCCCCCGTGCCCGTGCCGCTGCCGGCGATCGCGTCGTCGGCCGAGGCGTGGCGCGTGACGAAGGCGTTGAGCACCTCGTGCGTGTGCGCGCGGGCCAGCGCCGCCGCGGCGAGCGCATGCGGCGTCGACTCGCCGTCGTTGACCGCGCGCGCGATCTCGGCCGCGTCGCGGTCGAGGAGCACGTCGGCGCTCACTCGCCGCCCTCCTCGCCGCCCAGGTGGCCGTGCGTGTCGAGGCGCGGCACCAGCAGGAAGTGGTCGCGCGTGGCCGGCGCGAAGCTCTCCATCGGGCGGACCATCGGGGCCGGGTCGACGACGTCGGCACGCAGGCGCATCGGCGCGCGGTCGTCATCGTCGGCACCGTCGTTCGGGACGCCGTTGAGCACCGCCATGTGGTCGAGGATCGTGTTCAGCTCGCGCACGAGCGCGGGGAGCCGCGCGTCGTCGAGCGCGATGCGCGAGAGGGCGGCCACGTGCCGTACGTCCGCTTCCGAGACCGCCATGTCAGTCGTGCTCCGGTTCGAGATTGGCCTGCGCGACGACGAGCGTCCTGCGCCCCACGCTCTCGTCGTCGAAGTCGATGCGCACCTTCAGGTCACGCCCGCTCCCCATCACCTCGGCGATGCGCCCCGCGCCGAACTTGCGGTGCCGCACGCGCGCGCCGGCCGTCACGGTGAAGGCCTCGCCGGCGTCGTCGCCCTCCGCGTCGGCCACCGCGCGCGGCTTGACCGTCCACGACGGCACCGACACCGATGGCGGCACCACCGCGCGCGGCTGCCAGCGCCCGGCCCGCTCGCTGCGATCGAAGCCACCCCCCCAGCCGCTTCCCGGGAAGGCGGCGCGTCCCATGCTCTTCGCCTTCGGCGTGGCGAGCGTGTCGAGCAGCTCCGTCGGGAGCTCGTCGAGGAAGCTCGACGCCTTGCTCATCATCAGCTCGCCGTTGCGCCGACGCTGCTCCGCGTGCGTGAGCACGAGCACGCGCTCGGCCCGCGTGATCCCGACGTAGAAGAGGCGGCGTTCCTCCTCGAGCATCGCCGGGTCGTCGTAGGCGCGCGCGAGCGGGAAGAGTCCGTCCTCGAGCCCCGTGAGGTAGACCTGCGGATACTCGAGCCCCTTGGCGTTGTGGAGCGTCATCATGGTGATCGCATCGGCGCTCGGGTCGAGCTGGTCGGTGCCGGCGACGAGCATCGCGCGCTGCAGGTAGCGGTCGAGCGGCGTGAGCCCCACCTCGCCCTCCTCGTCCTCGAGCTGCTCGGCCGCCGAGGTGACGAGCTCCTTCACGTTCTCGATGCGGTCGAGTCCCTCGGGCCCCTCGGCACGCAGGTAGTCGGTGTAGCCGATGCG
>JALOPO010000143.1 GCA_025453855.1 Gemmatimonadaceae bacterium | reverse complement strand
GCGAGCGCGCTCTTCACCACGCACATCATCGCCTTCGAGGTCACCTCGCTCCTGCTGCTGGTGGCGGTGATCGGGTCGGTCGTCCTCGCCAAGCGCTCGGCGCAGCACGAGGTGCGGTCGTGATCCGCGAGGCGCTGATCGTCTCGGCGATCCTCTTCTCCATCGGCGTGGCCGGCGTGCTCGTGCACCGCAACGCCCTCCTGCTGTTCATGTGCGTGGAGCTCATGCTCAACGCCGTGAACCTCACGCTGGTCGCCTTCTCCCGCCTGCACGGCACGAGCGGGCAGGTCTTCGTCGTCCTCGTGATGACGGTGGCCGCCGCCGAAGCCGCCATCGGGCTCGCGATCGTCATCAGCGTCTTCCGGCACTACCGCACGGTCGACCTGGGACGGATCCGGCTCCTGCGCGGCTGATCCCGCCCGATCCCCCACTTCATGCCCCCTGTGCTCCCGGCCCCGGCGCTCTGGCTCCTCCCCGCGCTGCCACTCCTGGGCTTCCTCCTCAACGGCGCGCTCTCGCTGGTCCCGGCGTGGCGCGATCCGTCGGCGCCGGTGACGCCGGCGCGCCGTACCACCGTGGCGGCGATCGGCGTCGGCGTGATGGTCGCCGCCTTCGTGGTCGGCGTGCTGCTCGTGCTGCAGGTCGCCGCCGATCCGGCCGGCCTGCGCGCCACGCTCGGCACCTGGATGGCCGCCGGTGACCTGCGCGTCGACTGGACGCTCGCGCTCGACCGGCTGAGCGCCGTGATGGTGCTCGTCATCACCGGCATCGGCACGCTCATCCATCTCTACAGCGCCGGCTACATGGCCAGCGACGCGGGCTACGCGCGCTACTTCGCGTACCTGAACCTGTTCGTCGCCTTCATGCTGGTGCTGGTGCTCGGCGCCTCGCTCCCCGTGCTCTTCGTCGGGTGGGAGGGTGTGGGGCTCGCCTCGTACCTGCTGATCGGCTTCTGGTTCAGCGAGACCGCGAACGCCGTGGCAGGGAAGAAGGCCTTCGTCACCAATCGCATCGGCGACTTCGGGCTCCTCATCGGCATGTTCCTGCTGTTCGCCAATCTCGGCACGCTCGACATCGCCGAGATCGTGGCGCGGCACGGCGAGCTCCCGGTGGCCGTGGCGACCGCAGCCTGCCTCTTCCTCTTCCTCGGCTGCGCCGGCAAGAGCGCGCAGCTCCCGCTCTACGTCTGGCTGCCCGATGCCATGGCGGGCCCCACGCCCGTCTCGGCGCTCATCCACGCCGCGACCATGGTCACCGCGGGCATCTACCTCGTCGTGCGCATGGGCGCGCTCTTCGCGGCAGCGCCGGTGGCCTCGCTGGTGGTCATGGTCGTCGGAGCGGTGACGGCCATCTGGGCCGGACTCGTGGGCCTCAAGCAGTGGGACATCAAGAAGGTCCTCGCGTACTCCACCGTCTCGCAGCTCGGCTACATGTTCATGGCCGCGGGCGCGGGGGCGTACACGGCCGCCATGTTCCACCTCGTCACGCACGCCTTCTTCAAGGCGCTCCTCTTCCTTGGCGCCGGCGCGGTCATCCACGCCATGCACGACGCGCTGCATCATGCGCACGTCGATGCCGATGCGCAGGACCTGCGCAACATGGGTGGCCTCGCGCGCCGCCTGCCGGTCACCAACGCGCTCATGTGGATCGCGACGCTGGCGATCGCGGGTGTGCCGCCGCTCGCCGGCTTCTTCTCGAAGGACGCCATCCTTGGCTCGCTCGCCGCGCGGGCCGGGGCCGCCGATGCGCCCATCGCGCAGGCGTCGCTCCTCGGTGTGCCGGGGAGCGTCTGGCTCTGGTTCGCCTACGGCATCGGGGTGGTCACGGCCTTCGTCACCGCCGTCTACATGACGCGCCTCATGCGCTATGCCTTCACCGGCACCTTCCGCAGCGGCGATGCGGCGGAGGCCGCACTGCACGAGTCGCCGTGGTCGATGCGCCTCCCGCTCCTCGTGCTCGGCGCGCTCACGCTCGTCGGTGGGTGGCTCGAGCTCCCGGCGGTGCTCCCCATCGGGCCGGTCGAGCAGCTCGGGCACTGGCTCGCCCCGGTCGTCGAGGCGCCCATGGCGACGCTCGCGCGCGGCGCGCACCTCGAGCATGCGACCGAGTACGTGCTCATCGGCGTCGCGGTCGCGGTGGCGCTGGCCGGGATCGCAACCGCCTTCGTGCTGCTCAAGCCGGCGGCGCTCGTGACGAAGGTCGAGAGCGCACCGGAACAGGGCATCGGTCGCGTGCTCGCCAACGACTACTTCATCGATGCCGCGATCGCGCGCGGCGTGACCGGCCCGATCGTCGCCACGTCGCGCAAGGTGCTCTGGCGCGGCCTCGACGAGGGGCTGCTCCGCGGCGCGCTCACGAGCGGCAGCGCGCACGCGCTGCGCATCGTCTCGTGGGTCGGCGGGCAGCTGCAGGCGGGCGTCGCCGGTGGATACGCGTGGGCCATCGCGGGCGGGGCACTCGCGCTCGTCGCCTTCCTCATGTTCCGCGGCGCATGACCGACCTCCTGCTCTCGCTCGGCATGCGCGCGGAGTGGCTCCTGCCGGCGCTGCTCGTGCTCCCGGTGATCGCGGCGATCATCGTCTGGGTCCTGCCGGGCGATGCGCGCCTCGCGCGTCCGCTCTCGCTCGTCGTGCTCTTCACGGTGGCGCTGCTCGCGACCACCTGCTGGTGGCTCGTGCCCGCCGCGGGGAGTGCGGGCTTCACGGCCGATCATCCGTGGATCGAGGAGTTCGGCACGCGCCTGCGCCTCACGGCGACCGGCGTGTCGCTCCCCATGATCCTGCTCACCGCCTGGCTCATGCCGCTCGCGCTCCTCGCCTGCGGCCCCGCCGACGATGCCGTGCGCCCGCGCGCCTTCCATGCGCAGGTGCTCCTCCTCAGCGCCGGCATCCTCGGCATCTTCCTCGCGGGCGACCTGCTCGTCTTCTACCTCGCGTGGGAGCTGATGCTGGTGCCGCTCTACTTCCTCATCGGTGCCTGGGGGAGCGCACGCGGACCGCGCGCGGCGACGACGTTCTTCATCTACACGCTCGTCGGCTCGCTCCTCATGCTGGTGGCGATCCTCCACGTGGTGCGGATGACGGGCACCACCGTGCTCCCGCAGGTGATGGAGGCGCTCGCCACGCGGCCCATGTCGCTCACCGCGCAGCTCTGGTGCTTCGGAGCCTTCGCGGCGGCCTTCCTCGTGAAGAGCGCGCTCGTCCCCTTCCACACCTGGCTCCCCGACGCGCAGGGCGAGTCGCCGGCCGTGGCCGCGACGGCGCTCGGCATCAAGGTCGGCACCTACGGCATGCTCGCCATCGCCATGCCGCTCTTTCCCGCGGCGGCGATGCACCCCGTGGTGCGCCTCGTCCTCATGGCGCTCGGCGTCGCCGCCATCCTGCACGGGTCGCTCGTCGCGCTGGTGCAGCCCGACTTCCGGCGCGTGATGTCGTATGCCTCGGTCGCGCACCTCGGCTTCGTGGTCGTGGGGCTCGCGGCGTTCACCCCCGAGTCGGTGCAGGGGGCGCTGATGGTGATGCTCAACGCCGGCATCACCACCGGCGGCATGTTCGTCGTGCTCGGCATCCTGCGCGATCGCCTCGGGGCGAACGACGGCTTCGCCGCGCTCGGTGGGCTGGCACGCACGCTCCCTGCGCTCTCGTCGGTGGTCGTGCTCCTCGTGCTCGCGAACGTCGGGCTGCCGGGGACGAACGGATTCGTCGGCGAGTTCCTCGTGCTCCTCGGCGCGTACGGTCCGTACCCCTACCTCGTGCTCCTCGCGACCATCGGCGTGATCCTCGCCGCCGCCGCGCTCCTCTGGGCGGTCCAGCGCACGCTCTTCGGCCCCGCCGTCGAGCGCGCCGCACCGCTGCGCGATCTCGGCACGCGCGAGGCGGTGGTCATGGGCGCGTTCGTGGTCGCCATCCTCGCCCTCGGTCTCGCTCCCGCGCCCATGCTCGATCGCACGCGACCGCAGACGCTCCGCCTCATCGAGACGGTGCGCGCCACCAGCGTCGATCCCATGTCGCTCCCGCTGCCGCTGGGGTCGCGCTGATGGGGAGCGCACTGATCGGCGGCCTGCCGCTCTCGCTCGCGCTGCTCCCCGACCTCGTGCTCGGTGGTGGCGCACTCCTCGTCCTGCTCTACGCCGTCTGGCCGGCCGAGAGCGCGGCCCACACGCGTCGCGTGCACGTGGTGGCGATGCTCGTCGCCCTCGCGGCACTGGTCGCGGCCACCTGGCTCGCGCTGCAGGCGCCACGCATCGATGCCGCGGCCGCCATCGCGGCCGACGGCTTCCGCTGGGCGATGACCGGCATCGTGCTCGTCGCGGTCCTCGGTACGCTGGCACTGGCGATGGACTACAACGGCGGCGCGATCCTCACCGCGCCCGAGCCGCCGGCACTCGTGCTCCTGTCGGCCGCCGGCATGATCCTCCTCGGCGCCGCGCGCGACCTGACGCTCGTCTTCCTCGGCATCGAGGTGATGACCGTCGCCGTGTTCGTGCTCGCCGGCCTCGATCGCAGCCGTCCCGGGTCGTCCGAGGCCGCGATCAAGTACTTCCTCCTCGGCGCCTTCTCGACGGCCTTCATGGTCTACGGCATGGCGCTCATCTACGGCGCCACGGGGGCGACGCAGTTCGCGGCCATCGCCGACGCCATCCGCACGCGCCAGCTGGCCGGTGACCCGCTGCTCGTCGCCGGTACGGCGCTGCTCTTCGTCGGCTTCGCCTTCAAGGTCGCCGCGGTGCCGTTCCACATGTGGGCACCCGACGTCTACCAGGGTGCGCCCACGCCGTACACGGCGTTCATGGCGGCGGGGGTGAAGGTCGCCGCCTTCGCCGCCCTCGCGCGCATCGTGACCGAGGCGCTCGGCCCTGCCTTCCAGACGTGGTATCCCGCCGCCTGGATGCTGGCCGCGATCACGATGGTCGCCGGCAACGTGCTCGCCCTGTCGCAGAAGAACGTGAAGCGCATGCTCGCCTACTCGAGCGTCGCGCATGCGGGCTACCTGCTCGTCGCGATCGCCACCGGCACCGCCGAGGCCACCGCGGCCATCGTCTTCTACGGGCTGGCGTACACGATCGCGACGCTCGGCGCCTTCGGTGTGCTGACGATCGTCTCGGGCGGCGTGGAGAGGCAGACGACGCTCGACGATCTCGCCGGCCTGGTGCACGTGCGCCCGGGGCTCGCGGCGGCGATGAGCGTCTTCATGCTCTCCTTCCTCGGCTTCCCGATCGCGGGCGGCATGGGCTTCTTCGCGAAGTGGTACGTGCTGCGCGCGGCCATGGAGGCACCAGGGCCGCTCGTGCGCCTGGCGGTGATCCTCGTGCTCGCCTCGGTCGTCTCGGCCGGCTACTACCTCGGCGTGGTGGCGACGATGTACATGAAGCCGCGCACCGATGGCGATGCACCCGCGCCGGTGGTGCCGCGCCTCACCGGCGGGCT
>JALOPO010000001.1 GCA_025453855.1 Gemmatimonadaceae bacterium | reverse complement strand
CGACCACGCCACGCTCCAGCGCCGGCTCGCACGCGCGTCAGCGGAAGCCCGCCGTCTCGCTCGACCGCCGCTACCTCAGCGAGCCGCCGCGCGGAACACTAGCGTCGCCCAGTGCGTGTCCCAGTCGGCCCCGCTCCCCTGCGCGGCTTGCACCACATGGATCGTGCGCACGGCCATGAGCCCCCCGCGGTCGAGCGGCACCATCACCTGGCCCGCCCCATCGGTCCGCAGCTCCACCGTCCGCGGCTTCACCTGCCGCGCCGCCACCGCCTCCATCGCCGGCCACGTCGCCTGGTCGACGTGGACCCGGATCCCGGGGAGCGGCGTCCCACGGTACCGGAGCACGACCGTCGCCGTGTCGCCCGCGCGCCACCGCGACGGGTCCGACGCCGGCACGAACTCGAGCGGGTGTCCCGCCTCGCTGCGCCACGCACGCCCGCCCTCGCCCACCTCGACGATGGTCTTCGCGTACTTGGCGTAGCGGCGCGTGACGCTGTCCCGCCCGGCGAGAAGCCCCTCGCGGTCGACGCGCGCGAGCGCGTCCGGCGCGCCCTCGACGTCGAGATAGTGCCGGAACCCCGCCGCCGATTCGCGCACGCTCCGCGGATGCAGCTGCACCGCCACCACGTACTGCCCGCGCGCCGATGGCCGATGGCGGAGCCGCAGCACCGACGGCCCCTGCCCCACCACGCCGATCCGCTCGCGCCCCGCCGCCCCGATCACCTCCGCGGACGCGATGCGATCCGTCGTCACGGCCGACAGGCTCGCGGGGAAGTTGCTGCTGGTGCGCCCCTCGACCGCGAGCGTGCCGCCACGCGCGAGCTGGAACGCGTCGGGCACCAGCCAGAAGTCGTGGGCGGACGCGACGGCGGCCACGCCGGCGAGGAGCACGGCGGAGGCAGAACCGAGCACGCGGGCGTGACGCGACATGGTCGGTGTGTGTGACGTGGTGGGCCGGCGTGACATGGTCGGTCAGGCACCCGCCGGCATCGGCGGATCGCCCGCGCGCCGCGCTCGCGAAGCGGTCTGCGAATGGCGCACGACCCAGCGCGCCGCACTGCCGCGCCCCCGCCGCTCGAGGATCATCGTGCCGCGCCCGAGCGCGTCCACCGCCCGCCCGTTCATGTCGGCCTGCAGCGCGTACCGGAACGTCACCCATGCCATGTCGCCATGCACGCGCGGCTCGATCTCGAAGGGGCGGTAGCGGAAGTTCTTCATCTCCTTGAGCTCGGGCCCGAGGTGATGGTCGCGATAGTCGCTCCAGCCGCGATTGATGCCCGCGCCCTCGACGATGGTGAGGCTGTCGCCGGCGTAGAGCGTGTCGAGCGCCGCGAGGTCGCCGCGCTCGCCGGCGGCGAAGACGGCACGCACCGCCGCCTCGGCCGCGCGGACATCCGCGGAACGGGCCGACTGCGCCTGGAGCGGCGCCGACAGGCCGAGGAGTGCGCTGGCGACGAAGAGACGGGAACGGGTGGTCATCGGGACCCTCGCAGGTGGTGAGAGGACGGACGGATGTCGATCACGCGGTCGTGACGGGGGCACCGCCCGTCGCCGGTCGCATACCCCGCCGGCGACGCAGCGTCGGTGACGTCAGCGCGAAGAGCGTCAGCCCCGAAGCGACGGTCACGAGGCCGAACACGGAGAAGGCGCGCAGCAGCAGGTTGTTGAAGTCGTCGCGCCCCTTGTAGTCCATGGTGTGCAGCATCCAGAGGAAATCGAAGAGGCGCCACCTGTCGTTGCGGATGCGGAGCACCTGCCCCACCTCGGCCGGCACGTACGCCGTCGCGCCCTCGCCATCGCCGAACCGCACCGCCCACGCGGGGAGCGGCTGCTCGCGGAACTCGTGGTGCGGCGAGACCGAGTCGGCCGTCAGCAGGCTGACGCGACGCACCGGTGCCGTGCCCGTGTACGCCGCCTGCGCCACCCGCACCGCCTCGTCGCGCGTGAGCGGCCCGCGCACGGCACCCGTGCGCGCGTCCACCAGCCGCCGGATCCGCCGCGTGCCCCCGCGCCCGTCGTCGACCGTCGCGACGATGCGGTAGGTCGGCGCCCCGGCCACCATCGCGAGGTCGACGCTCGTCACCGAGGACACCGGCTCGCGCGCACGGAGCGCAGCGACCGCCGCGGCCGGCGTGGTCGCGACGCCCGTCACGTCGACCATCGGCGCCGGCCGGACGAGATGATCGCCATGCACGTCGTCGAGGTCGACCCACGAGAAGTAGAGCCCACCCACGGTCCAGAGCAGGAACTGGATACCGATCAGGAGCCCGAGCCAGCGGTGAAGGCGGCGGGCGCGGTACGTCAGGCTGGGCGAGCGCGTGGCGGTCATGGACGGACGAAGCGGGCGGTCGGATGACGCAGGGATCGGCGGACGAGCGTCGGCAGCCGGCGCAGTCGGCACGGAGTCTGGGACGGGGGCGGTCCCGGGACCAGTGCTCACAGCCGCAGGCGGCGCAGGAGCTGGGCGTTGATGGCGACGACCACGGTGCTCACCGACATGAGCACCGCCCCCATCGCCGGCGTGAGCACGACGCCCCAGGGGGCGAGCACTCCGGCGGCCAGCGGGATGGCGACGACGTTGTAGCCGGTCGCCCACCAGAGGTTCTGGATCATCTTGCGGTACGACGCGCGGCTCAGGCGGATCATGCGGGGCACGTCGCGCGGA
Source organism: Gemmatimonadaceae bacterium (assembly GCA_025453855.1). Classification (GTDB taxonomy): domain Bacteria; phylum Gemmatimonadota; class Gemmatimonadetes; order Gemmatimonadales; family Gemmatimonadaceae; genus JALOPO01. Next base: position 52,649 of record JALOPO010000001.1, on the reverse strand, counting down.
TCGCTGCGCACGAGCACCACGTCCCCGGCCTCCACGGCCACCCCTGTCCCCGCGCCGATGGCCACGCCCACGTCCGCCTGCACCAGCGCCGGGGCGTCGTTCACGCCGTCACCCACCATGGCGACGCGCTTCCCCTGCCGCTGCAGTGCGGCGATGTGCGCCGCCTTCTCCTCGGGCAGCACCTGGGCGAGCACGGTGTCGATGCCGAGGTCGCGCGCGACGCCTTCGGCGACCGCGGTCGCGTCGCCCGTGAGCATCACCACCTCGATCCCCTCGGCGTGCAGTGCGCGCACCGCCTCGGCCGACTCCGGGCGCACGGCGTCGGCGACCGCGAACGCCGCCCGCACCGTCGGGGTGTCCGACTCGTCCACCAGATACACGACGCCCTGCCCCCGCGCCGCCGCCTCCTGCGCGAACGCGACGAACGGCGGCGTCGGCGTGACGCCCAACGCCGCGAGCAGGTTGGGGCCACCGCCGGCCAGACGCCGCCCACCCACCTGGGCGCGCACGCCACGCCCCGGGATCGCCTCGAACGCCGACGACGATGCAAGGGCCACCCCGCGCGCCTCGGCGCTGCGCACGATGGCGCGGGCCACCGGATGCTCGGCGTCCCGCTCCACACCGGCGGCGAGCGCGAGGGCCGCGTCGTCGTCGAGCGAGCCGTCGGTGCGCATCGCGACCACGCGGTGCTCGCCCAGCGTCAGCGTGCCCGTCTTGTCGAATACGACCGCCGTCAGTGACCGCGCCTCCTCGAGGCCACGCCGGTCGCGGACGAGCAGCCCGGCGCGCGCGCCGAGCGTCGTCGAGATCGCGAGCACGAGGGGGATCGCGAGCCCGAGCGCGTGCGGACAGGCGATGACGAGCGTGGTGACGAAGCGCTCGATGGCGTACGCCGGCGACGCCCCGGCCGCGAGCCACGCGACGAGTGTCGCGACGCCGGCGCCGAGCGCGATGAAGGTGAGCCAGTACGCCGCCCGGTCCGCGAGTGCCTGCGCGCGCGAGCGCGACGCCTGCGCATCGGCGACGAGGCGCATGATCCCGGCGAGCGCCGTTGCGTCGCCCGTTCCCGTGACCACGACCCGGAGCGCCCCCGTGCCGTTGATCGTGCCGGCGATCACCGGCGTGCCGGGCGCCTTGTCGACCGGCGCCGATTCGCCGGTGATCATCGCCTCGTCGACGGTGCTCGTGCCGCTGCGCACCGTCCCGTCGGCGGGCACGCTCGCCCCCGGCCGGACCAGCACGACGTCGCCGACCCGCAGCGCGGCGATGGGCACCGTCTCGGCACGTTCCAGCCCCCCGCCTCCCGTCACCCGCACCGCCGTGTCGGGGAGGAGGCGCGCCAGCTCGCCGAGCGCCCCCTGCGCCTGCGAGATCGACCGCATCTCCAGCCAGTGCCCGAGCAGCATGATCGTCACCAGCGTGGCGAGCTCCTCCCAGAGCGGCATGCCGGGGAAGCCGAGCGTCACGGCGATGCTGAACACGAACGCCACGCCGATGGCGAGCGCGATCAGCGTCATCATGCCGGGGAGCCGCGCGCGCAGCTCGCGCACCGCACCACCCAGGAACGGTCGCCCGCCCACGACGAAGGTGGCGGTGCCGAAGACCGCCGGGAGCCACGCCGCGCCCGGGACGCGCGGCGGGTGGACGCCGAGTGCCGTCGGCAGCATGTGCCCCCAGACGAGCGTCGGCACGGTGAGCACGAGGGAGATCACGAAGAGTCGCCGGAACATCGCGACGCTGTGCCCGGCGTGCGCGCCATGGTCGGCGTGTGCGTCGGCGTGGGCCGCCATCCCGCCGGCGGCGGCACTCGCGTGTGCGCCGGCGCGCCCGGCATCGCGCGCCCCGTGCGCGCCGTGGTGCAGGCTCGCGCTCGTCTCCGCCGACGAGCCGTCGTGCGCGGCGTGCGGCTGGTCGGCACCCTGCGCCGGTGCGGGCGGCGCTGCGTGGCGCGCGTGCTCGTGTCCCGGTCCGTGTCCCGCGTGCGACCCATGGTCGTGTGGCAGCGTCATCGTCCGTCCTCGAGTGCGGCGTGGCGGGTGCGGTCGAACGTCACGGTGGTGCGATGCCGATGGCGGCCGCGTCGTCTGCGGAGACTTCGCGTGGCGTGGGCGTGGCGACGAGCACGGCGGTCACGAGCAGCAGCAGCGCCCCCAGGGCGAGTTCGCCACGCACGCTGCGCCGCAGGAGGCGCACCGCGGGCGCCGACGGCAGCGCCGGCCCGAGGCGACGCCAGTTGATGGCTCCGAGCGCGGCGATCCCGGTGAGCACTCCGAGCTTGCCGAGCAGCAGCCAGCCGTACGTGGAACCGGTGAGCGCCGCCAGCGAGCCCACGTGATGCCACGCGAGCACGCCCCCGCTGACGACCAGTGCCGCGGCGCCCCCGAGCGCGAGAGGGGCGAACGCACGGACGACGGCGGCGACGCCGGCAGCGTCATGGCGCGCCGGTGCCACGGCCACCACCAGCAGTACACCGAGTGCCCCGAGCCACGCACCTGCCCCGAGGGTGTGGAGTGCATCCGCCGTCACGAGCAGCGCCGTCCCCGCCTCGCTCGCCACGGCATGGCCGGAGGCCGCACTCGCGACGCCGAGCGCCGACGCGACGACGATGCCGCCGACCCGTGTGACGGCGCCCGTGGGAGGACGGCGCCGCAGCACGAGCAGTGCGAGCGCGACGGCCGCCACCTGTCCGATCCACGCCCATCCCCACGTCGTGTACCGCAGCACGCTCCCGATGCTCGCCGGGTCGAGCGCACCTGCCGCACCGTGCAGCGACACGGACTGCGCGACGAGGCGTGCGGCGGCGACACCGAGGAGCGCGACGGCGGCGACGCGACCGACGCGTGCGACGTTCGTGGCCATCGCTTCGCGGTCATCGGTCGCGAGTCGTGGCACGACGACGAGCAGCAGCGCGAAGGCGCCGACGAGCGGGAGCAGGGCGAGGTAGCTGCCCCAGCGCACGAGCACGTAGAGCGGCGCCCCGGCGTCGAAGGCCGGCGACGCGTCCTCGTCGGCGGGTGCAGCGTTCGGCGTCGGCCTCGCCGACCACCGCGGCGTGTCGACCGGTGCGCTCGCCCGCACCGTGATGCGGAGGGTACCCGTCACCGGATGGCCGTCACGCCCCGCGATGCGCCACGCCACACGCCATGCCCCGGGCGCCGCGCCCGCCGGGACGGTCGCCACGAGGACGGCGACGGTGTCGGGATGCGCCGGCGCGACGGGAAGCACGAACGCCTGCCCGGCCCCGTCGGCGAGCGTCACGTGCGCACTCGTGGGATCGACACGAGACGCGAAGCGCAGGCGGATCGCCGTCGGCGCCGTCGCGACCGTCTCGCCTTCCCGCGGCGTCGACGCACGCAGGTGGTCGTGCGCCTCGAGGCGCGACGCCGCCGCGACGAGCAGCGCGACGGCGAGCGACGTGCGACGGCGACGCATCAGGGCCGGTGCGTCCCGTGACCGGCGTGCGGGTCACGGGTGGGTGCCGGCGTCGGGACCGCCGGCTTCGACACGCCGGCCCGCGGCGTCGTGCCGCCGGGGGCCGCGGCCTTCGGGGTGCGACGCGGGCGCGGGGTGGCGCCGCGGCGCGACGGTGGCGTAAAGGTCGCGGCACCGGCGGCGCCGTGCATCGCGCCGTGATCGTGCCCGGCCCCGTGCATGCGCTGCATCACCTCCGCCCGCTGCTCCGGCGGCATCGCCTGCATCGCCTCCATGGCCAGCCGGTGCATCGCCGTGTCGGCCATCACCCGCGCGCGGATGAGCGAGTCACCGAGCATGCGGAGCTGGAACGCGGCCGCTGCGGCCGCCGCGGGAGCGGTCGGCGCGCTCGGCGCCGCCGGCATCGCATGTCCCTCGTGCCCGCCGGCCGGTGCCGGAACCGGCGCCGCTGCCCCGTGGCCCGCGTGCGCATCGGCGCCGGCACCGCCCGATACGGGCGCCCCGTGCGCCGCATGATCGCCGCCCGTCGCCGACCCGTACTTGAACCCCGTCATCTCCCCCGTGCGGTCGTCGTGCGTCATCACGGCGCCGTAGGTGACCGTGGGCGTCGGCATCGACGGCAGGAAGCCCACCGCCGGCCCGCCCATGTTCTCGACCCCCATGTGCTGCGACATGCGGACCCACGCCTCGGTCGACCCCATCACGTACGACGTGTCGTCCTTGAAGAGCCGCGCCGCCCGCAGGATCTCCGCGCGCTTCCGGTCGCGCGGCACCGCCGGGTTGGTGAGGATGTCGCTCACCACGTCGTGCATGCTGTGCAGGTTGTCGAAGATGATCCCCGCCTCCGGGTACCGCGCCGCGAACGCGGGGGCGACCGCCGGCGTCATCGGCATCTGGTGCGGCATGTGCGTCGGCGCGTCCTGCAGCATCTGGAAGAAGCGCGACACCGTCGCGCGGACCCCGGCCTGCCGGGCCTCGCGCGTCGTCCCCGTCACGAGCGGCTCGTAGAGGCCGATCTGCAGCCAGTGGTAGCCCCAGATGAGGCCATTGAACTTCGGGTACCGCTTCCGGAAGGCGAGCGAGTACGGCTGCTCCTGCATCAGCGCCATGCTCTTCGGCCGCGAGCTGAAGGCCAGGTCCGGGCGCGACTTGTAGTACGCGATGATCCGCTGCACCTCGCGGTCCTTCGCCGCCCGGTCGAGCCGCTCGTCGGCGAGCACGTCGTAGAGCTGGCGGTGCAGCACGTGCGCCCAGTCGAACATCATCTTCGCCTCGGGGGCGAGCCGGGCATACATGGGCTCGATGGCCGCCTCCTCGAGCGGGTTGCGCGGCGGGCGCACCAGCACGCGGTTGACGAGGAACGCGTACTCCTTCTCCTCGAGCCGCGACGCGGGCGCGTCGGGCTTCCGCCACAGCGTCTCGTAGAGGATCGCGTGGCCGTAGTCGAAGGCGTTGAAGAGGCGATCCGCATGCGAGTATTCGGTGCGGAAGGTCCAGTTGTGCGGGGCCTGCAGGTAGAACTGCTCGTAGACCTGCGACCACTGCGCCGTCGCGGCGCGGGTCGGCAGCACCGCCACGACGAGCGCGGCGACGAGCTGGTGGGACAGTCGACGGATGCGGCGCATGGAACGTCTCTCGGAAGTCGAAGGAAGGGGACGGCGTCTCAGCGTCGCGCGGGGCGCCACGGCCAGCCCATCGCGTAGGCGCCGCCGAGCGTCAGGTACCAGCCGCGGTCGTCGCCGGTGAGGTGACGACCGACGCCGGCGTCCATCGCCCAGCGCACGTTGGCTTGCCAGCGCGTGCCGACGCCCGCGTTCCACTCGAGCGGCTGCCCGCGCACGAGCGGCGCGCGGGCGAAGACCTCGGCCGCGAGCAGCATCGAGCGGAGCGGCAGCGTGCGGTCGACCGCGACGCCCGCGAGCCAGCGCGAGAGCTCGAGCGTGTTGCCGCCCACGGGATCGGGCGACCCAGCCGGCAGCGACAGGCGCGGGCCGAACGTGGCCTGCGCGTTCGCGTGCACGCGGAACGCGGGGAAGGTGCGGGTCATGACCACCTTGGCGTTGCCGTACGGATCACGCGGCCCGAGCGAGCCCGCGGGGAGCAGCGCCCCGACGCCGACGGCGAACGCCGGGAGACTCGTCTCGCGGTTGAGGTTGTAGAGCACCGACATGTCGACGCCCGCCGCACCCGCGCGCCGGTCGCCGCGCGACGGGTCGTCGACGAACACCAGTGGGACACCGATCTCGATCTGCGTGCGCGGGAAGAGGCCGACGGACAGCTCGGGTTCGATCCCCCAGCGGTACTGTCCGCCGCGGATGCGTTCGAGGCGCAGGGGGGCGCCCTGGATCTCGATGGACCGTCGCTCGAGCGCGTACGCGTCCTCGATGGTCAGCGGGCGGCCGGCGTCGGTGTTGAAGTAGTCGGTCTGCGCGCCGAGCGACGCCCTCGCGGAGAGCAGGGCGGCAGCGACCAGGGCGAGACGACGGGACTGGTGGGGCATGGACGTGGAGTCGGGGTGCTCGTGCCGGCCGCCCGGGACGGCAGCCGGTGTCTTTACGGTGGATAAAGCCGAGGCGCGCGACGACTCGCGCGAATGGTGTGCCGTTCAGGTGGCGACGCCACCCGCCTCGACGGCGGTCAGGGTGTAGCCGGCCGCCTCGACGGCCTCGCGGATCGAATCGACGGCGAGCGTCGTCGATGCCCGAACCCGGGCATGCCCCACACTCACGTGCTCGACCACGAGGCCGGGCACACGGGCGAGGGCCGCGGAGACGCCACGCACGCAGTGCGCGCAGGTCATGCCGGCGATGGTCAGATCGTAGTACGACATCAGGGCTCCAGCTGGAGGACGGATACCCCCACCGGGTATCTCCGGCGAATGTACCCCCCGGGGGTATACGGCACAACTGGCGGCCCACACCGAGGCCAAGGCCGTCTCATGGGTGGAACCGGTGGGGGCAGTCGGTGCCGGTCGCCGGAAGCACCGGTCCGGCTACGCCCGCCCGGCAGAACAGGTGCCCCCACGGCGACCCGTGCAGGTGGTGGCAGTGCGCCTCCACCGCGGAGGCGGTCGCCGGGTGCGCGAGGCCGTGCACGTCCACCAGCCCCGAGGTCCACGCGAGCGCCACGAGGCAGGCCGCCGAGGCGACCGACCCACGCGAGAGCCGCGAGCCGAGCACGGCGTCGGCGCCCGCGAGCCGCCGCACACGACGGTCGAGCAGGTCGGGACGCACGAAGCCGACGCCCATCGTCATCGCCGGCACGCCGGCCCGTGCGGTGTCCCATCGCCCGAGCGCGACGAGCGCCGAGGCGAGCGAGAGGCGGTCGACGACCCGGATCGCGGCGTCGTCGGCGCGGATCTCCGCCTCGTCCGCCACGTCGTCCGTGAGCGCGCTTAGGCCGGGGAGCCAGAAGAGCGCCTTCGAGAGCGCCCGCAGCGCGAAGAGGCGCAGCGGATCGCGCCGCGTGCGATGCGACCCCTCGTGCGCCAGCACGGCCGCCAGCTGCTCGCGCGGCAAGGCGGCCGGTCCGTCGCCCAGGGCGCGGGCCACGTAGATCACGGGCCTGAGCCATCCGGCCGTGAAGGCGGGCACCGGGAGGCCGTCGACGATGCAGACGTGGCGTGACGGCACCCCTGCCGTCTCGCACGCGAGCGCGAACGGGTCGCCCGGCATGGGCGGCTGCTGCGGCAGCGGCGCGAGCACGCGTCGGGCGCGCCACCAGGCGTGCGCGCGGTCCGCGATGGCGTACACGACACCGGCACCGACCAGCAGGTGCAGGCCCTCGTGCACCGGGGCGACGATCAGGTGCAACGCCACGAGGCAGAGTGCGCCGATGTGGTCGATCCCCGTGAGCGGCTGATGGGCGAGGCCGACGAGGTGCTTGCCGACGATGGGCGTCAGGCTCGCGAGCAGCGCCGTCGCGAGCGCGAGCAGCAGCAGGCGGCGACGCCGCTGCTCCCGGATGCGAAGCGCAGGCGCCGGCGCGTCGGCGTCGGGGATCACGGCGTCCCGGCTCCGGCGTCCCGCTGCCGCCGGGCCGCCTGGATGAGGCGCTCCAGTTCCTCGAGCTGCGCCGGGTCACGTTCGGCCATCACGTCGATCACCGACGCCGCCACGCGCGCGGGCTCGAACGCCAGGATCCCCTCGGCCACCCGGCGACTGACGTGCGCCATGAAGGCGTCCCGCGTCATCCGCGCGCTGTAGTGCAGGAGGTCGTGCACCTTCCGCCGCTCGAGGAGCTGCTTGGCCACGAGCTTGTTGAGCACGGTCGTCACCGTGAGCGGCGCCACGGGATGCTCCCGCACCACGACGTCGTGCACCGCGCGCGCCGGCGCCGGCGTGCCCAGCGCCCAGACGGCCTCGAGCACCCGCGCCTCGAGGTCGCCGAGAACCTTCGCGAGGCCGTCGGCGGAGAGGCGGATCGTGTCCTGCAGGTGAGGCGGCCGGGCCGGCTCACACCCGTGGGGCGTCGACTTGCGAACGGGGCTCATGGCTCGGCGTGGGGGGGTGCGTTGCGGAAACTACCGGGCGCTTTATCGTTCGTAAAGCACGCGCACCGGGCGCCACGGGCCGCCTCGCCGGATGCGCAGCACCGCAGGCCCGCCGGCGCGCTCGCGCCGGACCCCAGTCTCCGCCCCTGCCCCCCGTGGCGTTCCGTCGCCTCCTCGCGCTGCTCCTGCTCGCCGTCGCCGCCATGGCATGGTCGGCGCCGTCGGCGCATTGCGGCGCGGCGTCGGGCACCGCGACGCACGCATCGCTGGACGCCACGGGCGTGCCCGCGGCGGTGGGGGGCGTTCACGGGCCGAGTGACACGCATGCGCCGGGACCCCACGCGCCGCCGATGCAGGACTACGGATCGTGCGGTTGCCCGATGAGCGGCGGGTGCAGCGTCCTTGCGGCCGCCGAGGTCGTGCGATGTGCCGTGGACGCGTCCGCACCGCGTCCGTCGTCGCTCGCGGACGCGCACGGCCTGCGCCCCCCGGCCACGCCCCTCCTCGAACGCGCCGATCCGCCGCCGCGCGGCTGAGACGCGTCCCCGCACCGCGCCGCGGTGCGGTGCTCGCGCCGTCGCACGTCGGCGACGGCACGTCACATCGAGAGAGGCTCTCCGTCGTGCCATCCACTTCCGGCGCGGTCGTCTCGCCGCGTGGCTTCCGGGCAGTCGCCCTGTGCCTCGCCGCGAGCGTCGCCCTCCCGTCACTCGGGGCGCAGCCCGCCCCGTTCCTTCGCGACACGCTCACGCTGCCGGCGCTGCAGCAGCTGGCGGCCGTGCGCGACCCGCGCGTGCGTGCCGCCGCGGCCTTCGCGACCGCAGCCGTCGCGCGCGTCGGCACCGCCACGCGGCCGCCGGACCCCGAGCTGCAGCTCGGCGCCATGAACTACTCGCTACCGGGCCTGCGCCCCGATCCCGTGCTCGGCATGGCCCAGCTGCAGGTGATGCAGATGGTGCCGCTGCCGGGCAAGCTCGGCGCCGCGTCGACCGCGGCCCGGTCACGCGCCGCGAGCGCCGAGGCACGGACGCGCGACGTCGTGCTCACCGTCCGGGCCGACGTGGCGGTCGCCTATCTCGACCGGTGGGAGGCGCTGGAGGCGGCCCGGCTCGCGGGCGAGACCCGTCGCCTGCTCGAGGATGCGGCGAGCGTCGCCACCGCGATGTATCGCGTCGGGGATGGCCGGCAGAGCGACGTGCTCCGCGCGCGGGTCGAGATCGCCCGCATGGACGAGGAGGTCGTGCGCATGACCGCGATGGCCGATGCGGCCGCCGCTCGCCTCGGTGCCTCGCTCGACACCCTCCCGGAAGGGCTCCTAGTCGCGGCCACGCCGCCGCCGTTCCCCGACACGCTGCCGTCGCTGTCCGCACTGCTCGCCGCCGCGCTCGAGGCCCGACCGATGCTCGTTGCGGGTGCCGCGGCCGTGCGGGCCGCGGATGCCAACGCCGATCTCGCACGCCGCGAGCTCTGGCCCGACCTCCGCGTCGGTGTGCAGTACGGGCAGCGGCGCATGGACGGGGGCATCGACCGGATGGGGAGCCTGATGGTGGGCGCCACGCTCCCCGTGTTCGCGCGTACGCGGCAGCTCCGCATGCGCGACGAGGCGTCGGCGATGCGCGAGATGGCCGAGGCCGAGCTCGCGATGATGCGCGCCGACACGCGCCGCCGACTCGCCGAGGTGCACGCGATGCTCGCGAGCGCGCGCCGGCTGCGCGCGCTGTACCGCACGACGGTGCTCCCGCAGGCCGACGCCGCGGCCGCCTCCGCGCTCGCGTCGTATCGCAGCGGCGCCGTCGACTTCATGACCGTCCTCGACAACCGGATGACCGCCACGCGGTATCGCCGCGAGCTCGTCGCGCTCGACGCGACCGAGGGCCGCGCCTGGGCCGAGCTCGAGATGCTGACCGGTCGCCCGTGGCTCACCTCCCCTGCCCTGCCTGCCGGAGTCCCGCGATGAGCACCGCCGTTCCCCCCGCGCCGAGCCGCGGCGCCCGCGTCCGCCGGCTCGCACTGTCGCTGGGCCTCCCCGTGGTCGCCGCAGGCATCGCGTGGTACGTCACGCGCGGCGATGCGACGCCCGCCCCCACCGCGACGGCGCACGACCACGCCGCGATGAGTGGAGCGGCCACCCGTGACGGGCCCCGCCCCGTGCAGCTCACGCCCGACCAGGCGCGCCGCATCGGCATCACCTTCGCCGCCGTCGAGGCCACGCCGCTCGTGCGCGAGATCCGCACCGTCGGGCAGGTGGTCGTCGACGAGACGCGCGTGCAGACCGTCTCGCTCAAGGTCGAGGGATGGGTGGAGACGCTGCACGCCGACTTCACCGGCCGCGCGATCCGTCGCGGCGAGCCGCTGCTCCGCCTCTACTCCCCCGCCCTCGTCACCGCGCAGGAGGAGCTCCTCCTCGCCCGTCGGCTCGCCCGCGACGTCGCCGCCGGCACCGCCGACACGCGTGCCGGGGCCGACGATCTCGTCGCCGGCGCACGGCGGCGCCTCGCCTACTGGGACGTCCCCGCCGACGAGATCGCGCGCATCGAGCGCACCGGCGAGGTGCAGCGCACCGTGACGCTCCGCTCACCGGCGAGCGGCGTGATCACCGAGAAGCGCGTCACCACCGGTCAGCGCGTCATGGCCGGCGAGCCGCTGCTCCTCGTCGCCGATCTCTCGACCGTGTGGGTCGAGGGCGAGGTGTACGAGCAGGACCTCCGCGCCGTGCGCACCGGCCAGCCCGCGACCGCGGAGTTCGACGCGTGGCCCGGCGAGGCGTGGCGGGGGCGCATCGCCTACGTCTACCCGACGCTCTCGCCCGAGACGCGCACGGCACGCGTGCGCGTGGCGCTCGCGAACGCCGACGGGCGCCTGCGTCCCGGCCTGTACGCGACGCTCCGCCTGCGCGGGGCCGCCGACGCGGCCGCACCGGGGCTCACCGTTCCGCGCAACGCGGTGCTCGTCACGGGCGAGCGCGCGCTCGTCTTCCGCCGCCTCGCGAACGGCACGCTCGAGCCGCGCGAGGTGGAGGTGGGCGCCGCGGCCGGCGACCGGATCGAGATCGTGCGCGGCCTCGCCGCCGGCGATACCGTCGTCGCCTCCGCCACCTTCCTGCTCGACGCCGAATCGAACCTCGGCACCGCCCTCGGCGGGATGGGCGACATGCCCGGCATGGAGGTGACCGTTCCACCCGCCCGCGACACCGCCACGGCGCGGCCCGGCACCACGGCACGGATGCCGATGGACCCGTCGATGCCGATGGCCATGCCGATGCCGGCATCGCCACGGACCCGCACGCCGACGCCGGCCCCACGGACGACTCCGTCGCCGCACGAGGGGCACGCGATGCCCGCCCCCGCGCAAGGCGGGCACGTGCACCCGTCCACGCCGGAGTGACCGATGCTTCGTCGTCTCATCGCCTGGTCGGTCGGCAACCCGCTCGTCGTGCTGCTCGTCACCCTCGTGCTCGCGCTCGGCGGGACGTGGGCGATCCGGCACACGCCGCTCGAGGCGCTCCCCGACCTCTCCGACGTGCAGGTGATCGTGCAGGCCGACTACGGCGAGCAGGCGCCGCGCATCGTCGAGGACCAGGTCACCTATTCCATCGCGGCCGAGATGCTCAAGGTGCCGGGGGCCCGCACGGTGCGCGGCTACTCGTTCTTCGGCGTCTCGTTCGTGTACGTGATCTTCGACGACGCCACGGACCTCTACTGGGCGCGCTCGCGCGTGCTCGAGGTCCTGAACGGCCTCAAGGGAAAGCTCCCCGCGTCGGTCAGTCCGGTCCTCGGCCCCGATGCGACGGGGCTGGGGTGGGTCTACCAGTACGTGCTCGAGGACACCAGCGGCCGCCTGGACCTCGCGCAGTTGCGCAGCCTGCAGGACTGGTCGCTCCGCTACGCCCTCACCGCCGTCCCCGGCGTGGCCGAGGTGGCGACGGTCGGCGGCTTCGAGAAGCAGTACCAGGTCGACCTCGATCCCGCGAAGCTCCTCGCCTACGGGATCCCGATCACGCGCGTCATCAGCGCGATCCAGAACGCGAACGCCGACGTCGGGGCGATGGTGCTCGAGCTCTCCGAGCGCGAGCACATGGTCCGCGGCCTCGGCTACCTGCAGGGCGTCGGCGACATCGAGAGCATCGTCGTCGGCACCACCGCGGCGGGGACGCCGATCCGCGTCGCGGAGCTCGGGCGCGTGAGCGTCGGCCCCGCGGTGCGGCGCGGGATCGCGGATCTCGACGGCCGCGGCGACGCGGTGGGCGGGATCGTGGTCATGCGCTCGGGCGAGAACGCCCTCGCCACCATCGAGCGCGTCAGGACGCGGCTCGCCGAGATCGCACCGGGGCTCCCCCCGGGCGTCGTCGTGCGCCCGGTCTACGACCGCTCGGGGCTCATCCTCGACTCCATCGACACCATCCGGGAGACCCTCGTCGAGGAGGCGCTGATCGTCGCGGCGATCTGCATCGTCTTCCTCCTGCACGCGAGATCGGCGCTCGTCGCGGTGGTCACGCTCCCGGTGAGCGTCCTCATCGCCTTCCTCGCGCTGCGCGCCTTCGGCATCGGCGCCGACATCATGTCGCTCGGCGGCATCGCCATCGCCATCGGCGAGATGATCGACGCCGCCATCGTGATGGTCGAGAACATGCACAAGCACCTGGAGCGACGGGCGGCCCCCGGAGCGCGGTTCATCGACACCGCGAGCCTCACCCCGCAGGAGCGCCGGCAGGTCGTGCTCGACGCCGCCCAGGAGGTCGGGCCATCGCTCTTCTACTCGCTCCTGATCATCACCGTCTCGTTCATCCCGGTCTTCGCGCTCGAGGGGCAGGAGGGGCGCCTCTTCACGCCGCTCGCGCTCACGAAGACCTTCGCGATGGCGGCCGCGAGCCTGCTGAGCGTCACGCTCGTCCCGGTGCTGATGATGCTCTTCGTCCGGGGGCGCATCTTCACCGAGCGCCGCAACCCGCTGAGCCGCGCCATGATCCGCGCCTACCGCCCGGTGCTCGGCTGGGTGCTCGCGCATCGCGGTCCGGTGATCGGCACCGCCGCCGCTGCGCTCGTCCTGACGTGGATCCCCTGGCAGCGGATCGGCAGCGAGTTCATGCCGCCGCTCGAGGAAGGGACGATCCTGTTCATGCCCACGACGATGCCCGGCATCGGCGTCGCGCGCGCGCGCGAGCTGCTCCGGCAGCAGGACTCGATCCTCGCCGCGTTCCCCGAGGTGGCGAGCGTCTTCGGCAAGGCCGGCCGCGGCTCGACCGCCACCGATCCCGCGGGGCTCGACATGGCCGAGACGACGATCATGCTCGAGCCGCGCGAGCGCTGGCGCCCCGGCATGACGTACGAACGGCTCGTCGCCGCCATGGACTCGGCCGTGCGCATGCCGGGCGTCACCAACGCCTGGACGATGCCGATCAAGGGGCGCATCGACATGCTCGCGACCGGGATCCGCACGCCGGTCGGCGTGAAGCTCTACGGCCCCGACCTCGCCACCCTGGAGCGCCTCGGCACGGAGCTCGAGGGGCACCTGCGGATGCTCCCCGCCACGCGCAGCGCCTTCGCCGAGCGGGCGGTGAGCGGCTACTACCTCGACATCGACATCGACCGCGCCGCGGCCGCGCGCCACGGGCTCAACGTCGGCGACGTGCAGACCGTGATCGCCACCGCCATCGGTGGGATGACGATCACGCAGACGGTCGAGGGACGCGAACGCTACGGCGTGCGGGTCCGCTATCCGCAGGAGCTGCGCGACACGCCCGAACGGCTCGCCGCCGTGCTCGTGCCGCAGCAGCATCGGAGCGCGCCCTCGGCCGGCGGCGCCGGCGCGGGCGGGATGGGCGGCATGAGCACCGACGCCGCGTCACCCGGCACCGCAGCCACCGCCACCGCCGCCGGACAGGTGCCGCTGGGTCAGATCGCGCGCATCCGGCAGGTGGCCGGGCCGATGGTGATCCGCACCGAGGACGCGCAGCCGACGGTGTGGGTCTTCGTGGACGTCGCGTCGAGCGACATCGGCGGCTACGTGGCCGAGGCGCGGCGCATGGTGGCGGGCGCGATGGCGCTGCCACCCGGCTACACGATGGCGTGGAGCGGCCAGTACGAGTACATGGAGCGCGCGAAGGCGACCATGCGTGTCGTCGTCCCCGTGACCCTGGCGCTCGTCTTCCTGCTCCTCTATCTCAACTTCCGCCGGGTGGGCGACACGCTGATCGTGATGCTCAGCATCCCCTTCACGCTCGTCGGCGGGATCTGGTTCCTCTGGTGGCTCGACTACCAGTGGTCGGTCGCGGTGACCATCGGCTTCCTGGCGCTCGCCGGCGTGGCCGCCGAGACCTCCGTGATCATGCTCGTGTACCTGGAATCGGCGTGGGAGGCGCGCCGCGACGCACCGGATCGCCTCACGGCGCTGCGCGAGGCGACCATGGAGGGCGCCGTGGAGCGCGTCCGCCCCAAGCTCATGACGGTGGCCTCGACGATGATCGGCCTGTTGCCCATCCTGTGGAGCACCGGCACGGGCGCGAGCGTCATGAAGCGCATCGCGGCACCGATGATCGGCGGGATGGTCTCGAGCACCGTGCTGACGCTGCTCGTGGTGCCCGCGATCTGGTCGCTGGTCCGCGAGCGGGGGCTCCGCAGCGCACGGTCGGCCGACCGTACGACACCACTCCTCGAGGGAGGGACGCATGCACTCGGATGAGGTGGCACTCGAGAAGCGGATCCAGCTGGCCTCGAGCGGCGGGGCGGCGCTGGCCGGCGCCGGCGTCGGCGTGCTCCTCGCCAAGGCGCTGGCGCCGGTGGCGTGGGGGCTCGCCATCCTCGGGATCGTGCTCCACGCGTGGAGCATGATCGCGCGCCGGCACATCGAGCGACGCGCGGGGGTGCGACTGCCCTGGTGGTCGGTGGCGCTGTTCTGGACGTGCTGGATCGTGCTGGGCGGGCTGGCCGTGTGGCTTGGGGTCGGGCGGGTGTGAGGTGGTGCGGAGTGCGGGCGTCCGGCCGCGCGCCACGGTGCGGGGTCCTGTCGACGATGCGGGTGGCCGGCGCCGTCTCCTCCTGCGGCGTGGCGGCGACCCGTCCTAGCCTGCTCGCCTGACGGGCAACGGCGTCCGTCTGCCTCCCCTCCGCATCGCGCCCGGGGGTACGCGAGCCGCGCCATCGGCGAGTCGAGGCCTCAACTCGTGCCGCGGAGATCCGTGCTCGACGACGGCGTCCGGTCCGCGTGCTTCCCGGAGACAGCAGCGTTCTCGCTCGCTTGCGTGGGAGTCGGCGAAGGTCAGTAAGTGGCGACGGCCGCGCCGGGAGAGCGGCAGACGCATGACCGGGAAGTCGTACACCTTGGTGTAGAGTCCGAATCGAATCCGCTCTCGGGCGATGCCCATCACCGCCTGAGGGGCCCGTCGCCGCCCCGGTACGCGAGCAGCCGGAGCGCGTTGGCGATGACCACGAGCGTGCTGCCCTCGTGCACGATGACCGCGGGGCCGATACCCACGAGGCCCGTCACCGAGGCCACGATGAGCAGCGCGATCACGCCGAGCGAGACGTACAGGTTCTGCCGGATCACGCGGCGTGCCTGGCGGCTCAGCCCAATGGCGAACGGCAGTCGCCCGAGGTCGTCGCCCATGAGCGCGACGTCCGCCGTCTCGAGCGCGGCCGCCGTGCCGGCGCCGCCCATCGCGATGCCCACCGTGGCGTTGGCCAGCGCGGGCGCGTCGTTCACGCCGTCGCCCACCATCGCCACCTGCCCCTGCGCGGCCAACTCGCGGATCGCGGTGACCTTGTCCTCAGGGAGCAGCCCCGCGCGCACCGCGTCCACCCCGACCACGCGCCCGACCGCGTTGCCCACGCCGGCGTTGTCGCCGGTGAGCATCTCGATTCGCCGCACGCCCGCGGCGCGGAGCGCGTCGAGCGTCTTCCCCACGTCGGCGCGCGGCTCGTCGGCCAAGCCCAGGACGCCGAGCCACTCGGGCGCGTCGGCGCCCCTGGGGCGATCGAGGCGCCGGCGCACCACCATGGTGCTGCGCCCGTTCTGCTCGAGCCGTGCGACGGCGTCGCGCACGGCCGGTGGCACGGCGGCACCGGTCCCGATGGCCCCTTCGTTCCCGGACGCGCCGCCAAATGCGCCCTCGAGTGCGCCCTCGAACATCAGCAGGCGTCCGATCTCCACCACGCCATCCCCCACGCGCGCACGCACGCCCTTGCCGGTGACCGACTCGAGCTCGCCGGCCTCCGGCACCTGGAGCGCGCGCTGCTCAGCCGCCCGCACGACCGCCTTGGCGAGCGGGTGCTGCGAGCGGCGCTCCACGGCCGCTGCGATGGCGAGCAGGGTGTTGTCATCCACGCCGGCGGCCGGCACCACGTCGGTCACGGATGGCTCGCCCACGGTGATCGTGCCCGTCTTGTCGAGGGCGAGCACGTCGATCGCGCCGAGCGTCTCGAGGTGGGCGCCGCCCTTGATGAGCACCCCGTTGCGCGCCGCCTGCGCGATCCCGGCGAGCACCGCCGCCGGCGTGCCGAGCGCGAGGGCGCAAGGCGAGGCGGCGACGAGCAGCGTCATCGCTCGGTAGAACGCGACCCGCCACTCCCACACGCCGAAGAGCGGCGGCGCCAGGATGAGCAGGGCGGTCCCGACGAGCACGGTCGGCACGAACACGCGCTCGAACCGGTCGGTGAACTGCTGCGTCGGCGCCTTCTGCGTCTGCGCCTCGGCCACCAGCTTGACCACGCGGTCGAGCGTGCGGTCGCCCACGGCCGTGGTCACCGTGACCACGAGGGCGCCCTCGCCGTTGACCGAGCCCGCGAACACCGCCTCGCCCGGCGCCTTGTCCACGGGCACGCTCTCGCCGGTGATCGGGGCCTGGTTCACCGCCGATCGTCCCTCCGCGACAGTGCCGTCGACGGGCAGCCGCTCGGCGGGTCTGACCACCACCAAGTCGCCGGGACGCACGGCCTCGATGGGCACTTCCTCCTCCCGGCGCACCCCACCCTCCCCGCGCAGCACGGTCGCTCGCGACGGCGCGAGTTCGGCGAGCGCCTTGATCGCGTTGCGCGCGCGGCCGAGCGCGTAGTGCTCGAGCGCGTGCCCGAGGCTGAAGAGGAAGAGCAGGAGCGCGCCCTCGGCCCACTCGCCGAGTGCCGCCGCGCCGAGCGCGGCGACCACCATCAGCAGGTCGATGTTGAAGTGGACGTGTCCCTGGCGCAGGTCCTTGACGAAGTGGCCGACGTTGTCGCGCGCCCCGAACACGTACGCCAGGACGAAGATCGCGATCGCGACGGGGCCCACGCCTTGCGCGCGCTCCACCAGCCAGCCGGCGAGCAGGAGCGCGCCCGAGATCAGGCTCCACGCGAGCTCGCGGTTGCGGCGGTACCACGACGCGCCAGCAGGTGCCTCGTCGTCCGCGTGGTCCTCGCCCCCGCCGGCGCCGGTGGCGCCGCCAGCGGTGCGCGCCGTCACGACCTCCGTGACGACCTCGCCGCCGCGCGGCGCGCGGGTGTTCGCGCCGCCACGTACGGTGTCGCCGTTCGCCCGCGCCCGCCCCGCGGCGATGTCCGCCGTGAGCGCATCCTCGGCCGGTGCGCCCGCGACGTCGGCCAGCGCACGTTCGACGCCGTCGCGCGAGATCAGCCCACGGTCGAACTCGACACGCGCCATCTGGGCCGCGTAGTTGACGGTGGCCGACGTCACGCCGGGCAGCGCCCGCAAACGCTCCTCGATGCGCCGCCCGTCATCCTCGGTTCCGACCGCGCGGAAGCCGAGCACGACGTGCCCGAACTGGTCCGTGACCTCCGCACCGACCGTGCGCGCGAGCTCGGTCACGCGCGCCAGCGACAGGCGCTCCGGGTCATAGTGCAGGCAGAGCTGCGGCGCCGCGGACGGCGCCGGTCCGCCAGGCTCCTGCTCGCCCGCCCGCAGCACGTGCACGCGCGCCACGCCCGCGCGCCGCTCGAGCAGGCGCACCAGGCGGTCGACGCACGCGTCCTGCGCGTCCCCCACCTCGGGCAGGAGGAGGGGAAGGTCGAGTCGGGTCGTGCGTTCCGTCATGCGTTCGGTCGTGTCTTCCGTCGTGCGTTCCATGGCCGCGTGGATGAGGGAGGAAGGGCGCCGGAGCGGCGCCGGGGCGAGGCGTCAGTGTTCGGCGAACACGCGCCCGCCGCCGCCGCGGTCGAGCGCCCGGACGTTGTAGCGGTCGGGCGGGTACGGCCCCTCCATGCCCGGCCACCCCATCGGCATGCCCGGCGCGGCGCTCCCGGTCATCGTGGGCCGCTCGGTGAGGAGCCGGCGCACGTCCGGCGCCGGCACGTGCCCCTCGACCACGTAGGCGCCCACGCGCGCGATCTGGCACGCGTCCAGGAGCAACGGCACCCCGGCCTGCGACATCACGGTCGTGAGGTCCTCATGCTCGACTTCGGTCACCCGGAAGCCGTGCGAACGCATGCGCGCCGTCCACCCCTTGCAGCCGCCGCAGGTCGAACGCCTTCCGGCACCGCCGGATGTTGGACAGGTGTCGTGCATGGGTGTGCCTCGGACGCCGTCGCCCCACCGCGTGGTGCGCACCGCGCCGGTCAAGCGACCGGCGGGTGCGGCACGCAGCACCGAGGCGCTCACGCCGTCGCGCCGGCGGGGGCCGGCGTTGGTGCCGGGGCGGCGGACGGCGCCCCGTGGTCGTCCTCCGCGACCTGGCGGAGCGCCTGGCGCTCGGCAGTGCGCCGCTCGAACAGCCGGTAGAGCAGCGGCAGCACGAGCAGCGTGAGCAGGGTCGACGTCACGAGCCCGCCGATCACCACCGTGGCCAGCGGCCGCTGCACCTCCGCACCGGCCCCGCTGGAGATCGCCATCGGGATGAAGCCGAGCGACGCGACGAGCGCCGTGGTGAGGACCGGGCGGAGGCGCGTCATCCCGCCCTCTCGCACCGCCTGTTCGAGGGGGCGCCCGGCCTGCCGCAGCTCGTTGATGTAACTCACCATGACGACGCCGTTGAGCACCGCGACGCCGAAGAGCGCGATGAACCCGACGCCCGCCGAAATCGAGAACGGCATCCCGCGTAGCACGAGCGCGATCACGCCGCCCACCGTGGCGAGCGGGATGCCGGTGAACACCAGCGCCGCCTGCCGGAGCGAGCTGAACGTCGTGAACAGCAGCAGGAAGATCAGCGCGAGCGAGAGCGGCACCACGAGCGTGAGCCGCCGCGTCGCGCGCTCCAGGTTCTCGAACTGGCCGCCGAACTCCGGGCGGTAGCCCGCCGGAAGCTTGATCGCACCGGTCTCGAACAGCGCGCGCACGTCGGCGACGAAGCCGCCGATGTCGCGCCCGCGCACGTTGCCCTCGACGATGAGAAGCCGCGAGCCGTTCTCGTGGCTGATCTCGGCCGGCCCGGCGACCTCCTCCACCCGCGCGAGCTGCGCGAGCGGCACGCGCTGCCCGCCGGGCGCGTTCACGAGGATGCCGCCGATCGCCTCGGGCGTGCGGCGCGCCGCCTCGGGGAAGCGCACCGTGAGCGCGAAGCGCCGCTGCCCCTCGAGCACCTGCGACGCCTGCACGCCGCCCAGCGCCTGGACGACCTGCATCACGTCCGCGACGTTGATGCCGTACCGCGCCACCTCGTCGGGGAGCACGGTCACCTGGAGCTGCGGCAGCCCCTCGAGCTGCTGCGCCTTGAAGCCGGTCGCGCCCGGCAGCTTCGAGACGGCCGCGACCACCTGCTCGCCGACGCGCCCGAGCTCCTCGAGCGAGTCGCCGTAGATCTTGATCGCCAGGTCGCTCCGTACGCCGGCGATCAGCTCGTTCACGCGGAGCTCGATCGGCTGGCTGAAGCTGAAGACGAGCCCCGGCACCTTGCTGAGCGTCGCCGACATCTGCTCCTCCAGCTCCGCCTTGGTCCCCGCCTTCCGCCACTGGTCCTCGGGCGTGAGCATGATCAGGATGTCGCTCACGTTCACGCCCATCGGGTCCGTGGCGATCTCCGCGCGCCCGGTCTTGGCCACCACCGTGGCCACCTCGTTCGGGAACTGCGCGCGCAGCACGCGCTCGATCTGGCCCGTCTGCCGCGCACTCTCCTCGAGCGATACGCTCGGCAGCCGCTGCACCTGGAGCGCGAACGAGCCTTCGTCGAGCCGCGGGATGAACTCGGAGCCGAGGAACGGCGCGGCGCCGAGGGCGAGCACCACCGCCGCGCCGGCGGCGATCAGCACCTTCTTCGTGTTGCCGAGCGTCCACTCGAGCGCGGGCTCGTAGAGGCGCTTCGCGCGCCGGATGAGCCACACGTCCTTCTCCTCGACCTTCCCCTTGAGGAAGAACGAGATCAGCACGGGCGTGAGCAGGAAGGTGAGGATCAGCGACCCCACGAGCGCGAACACCACCGTGAGCGCCATCGGCTTGAACAGCTTGCCTTCGACGCCCTCGAGCGTGAGGATGGGCAGGTAGACGACGATGATGATGCCGACGCCGAACAGGATCGGCCGCGCCACCTCGGCGCACGCCGAGAGCACCGTGTGCAGGAAGCCTTCCTCCGGCTTGCGGTGCCCGAGCCGGCGCATCGAGTTCTCGACCATCACCACCGAGCCGTCGACCACGAGGCCGAAATCCACGGCGCCGAGCGACATGAGGCTGCCCGCGATCCCCGCCTTGACCATCATCCCGAGGGCGAAGAACATCGAAAGCGGGATGGCGAGCGCCACGATGAGCGCCGCGCGGAAGTTGCCGAGCATGGCGAACAGCACCGCCACCACGAGCACCGCCCCCTCGACGAGGTTCTTCTCGACCGTGGCGATGGTGCGGTTCACGAGCTCCGTGCGGTCGTAGAACGGCACGAGCCGGACGCCCGCCGGCAGGCTGCGGGCGGCCGTGGCGAACTTCTCCTTGACCGCGTTCACGACCGTTCGGGCGTTCTCGCCCTGGCGCATCATCACGATGCCCGTCACCACCTCGCCGCGGCCGTCCTGCGTGACGGCGCCTTGGCGGATGGTCGACCCGATCGCCACGTCGGCCACGTCGCCCACACGCACGGGGGTGCCGCCGCGGCTCGTGACGACGACGTTGCGGATCTGGTCGAGCGTCTGCACCTGACCGACGCCGCGGATCACGAGCTGCTCGGCGCCGCGCGTGATGTAGCCGCCGCCGGCGTTCTGGTTGTTGCGCGCGACCGCGTCCAGCACCTGCGGCAGCGTCAGGTCGTACTGCACGAGCGCGTCGGGGCGCACGAGCACCTGGTACTGCTTCTCGAAGCCGCCGAACGCGTTGACCTCGGCCACGCCCGGCACCGCGCGGAGCTGCGGCGCGACCACCCAGTCCTGCAGCGTGCGCAGCTCGGTCGCGTTGGTCCGGGCCGTGTCGGCGGCCGTGACCGTGTACTGGAAGATCTCGCCGAGCCCTGTCGAGATCGGGCCCATCTCCGGGGTGCCGAGGCCCGCGGGGATCTCCTCGCGCGCCTGTTGCAGGCGCTCGCCGACCTGCTGGCGGGCGAAGTAGATGTCGGTGCCCTCCTCGAAGACGACCGTCACTTGCGACAGGCCGAACTTCGAGACCGACCGAATCTCCTCGAGGTTCGGCAGGCCGAACATCGCGAGCTCCACCGGGAGCGTGATCTGCCGCTCGGCCTCGATCGGCGAGAGTGCGGGCGCGTTGGTGTTGATCTGGACCTGGACGTTGGTCACGTCCGGCACGGCGTCGATCGGGAGGCGCAGGGCGGACCAGATGCCGACGCCGATCAGGAGGGCCGTGAGCGCCAGCACGAGCAGGCGCTGCGTGAGGACGATCGCAATGAGTCGCTGCATGAGTGTGGTCCCCCGGCCTAGTGCTCAGCCTCGGACAGCTCGGCCCTGGCGAGCTCGGACCGGAGCGCGAACGCGCCGGCCACCACCACGCGGGCGCCGGGCGCGAGGCCCGCGCGGATCACCACGCGCCCGCCGTCGAGCGACTCCCCGACCTCGACCGGTGTCGGCCGGAACTCGCCCGGGCGCACGCCGGGCACGAACACGACGCGGCGCCCCCCGACGTCCTGCAGGGCGTCCTGCGGTACGACCACGAGCGCGGGCCCGCCGCCTCCCACCTGGATGCGCGCCGTGGCGAACATGCCGGGCTTGAGCGCCCCGTCGGGGTTCGGGATCTCGACGCGCGCCTCGACGGTGCGGTTCTGCGGGTCGAGCACCTCGCCCAGGTAGGCGACCCGCCCCTGGAAGGTGCGGCCCGGATATGCGGTCACGGTCACCGCGACGGGCTGCCCGCGGCGCACGCGCGCGAGGTCGCGCTCGAACACGTCGAGTTCGATGGCCACGCGCGACAGGTCGGCCACAGTGAACAGCGTGTCGGCGGGCGTCGCCATGCCTCCGGGGCTCGCATCGCGCGCGACCACCGACCCAGCGAACGGCGCGGTCAGCGAGAAGCGCCCGCCCTGGCTGTGATCGTGCTCGGCGCCGAGCACGTCGAGCCGGGACTCCGCGCTCCGCAGGGCGGCCTGGTTGCGGCGCAGCTCGGCCTCGGCGTCGAGCAGCTCCTTCCGACTCGAGATGCCCTGCCGGGCGAGCCCCTGCTCGCGCGCGTAGTTCTCGCGCGCGATGCGCACGAGCTCCTCGGCCTCCCGCTCCTCGGCCCGGAGCTGCCCCACCTCGGGGCTCTCGAGCACTGCGAGCACCTCCCCGCGGCTCACGCGGTCCCCGAGGTTGGCGCGCAGCGTGAGGACGCGCCCGTCGGTCCGCGGCCCCACGTGACTGACGCGGTTCGGGTCGTAGGTGATGCTGCCGGTCACCGGGAGGCCGGTCGACGTGATCGTGGTCACCGCGTCGACCTGGATGCCACCGAGCCGGACGGCCGCGCTGTCGAGCGTGACGATCTCGGCGCTGTGGCCGCCGGCGGCACTGTCCGCCGTGGGGCGCGCGGCCGACGCCTTCCTGGCCGACGCCGATTCGGGCGTCGCGTCCCTCGTCGTGTCAGCGTCGCCGCGACTGCAGGCACCGAGCACGGATAGGAGCAGCCCACCGGTCAGGACCCGAGCGATCACCGTGAGCGCTGCAGCGGGCCGCCAGCCATGATGGCTGCGACACACATCGGCGCGCCGCATTTCGGTGCCCTGCGAACGAGTCGTCGGCCAGGCGGGTGTGGACTTCGGAATCATCGCGCGGTCCTTGTCGGAGTCCTTGTCGTGTCGAGGGAGGTGGTCTCACGCCCACCGGCGCCGGTTTGCGTGAGGCCCCCGGTCGCGGCGGCGAGCTGCACCAGCGCCTCGCGCTGGGCCAGCCACGTGTCGTAGTAGCCCAGCTCCGCATCGAGCAGCTGGTTGCGGAGCAGCAAGAGCGTGGGCAGCGCGATCTTGCCCGCCTGGAATGCCGTGTCGAGCAGGGCGCTGTTGGCCCGCGCCGGCTGGAGCACCGACACCTCGAACACCGATGCCTCCTCGCTCGCCGTGCGGTAGGCGCGCGCCGCCGCGATCACCTCGGTGCGCACCCGCAACGCCGTGGCCTCGCGCTCCAGCCGCGCCTGCTCGACCTGGGCGCGGCGCTGCGCGAGCACGCCCTGGTTGCGGTTGAAGATCGGTAGCGTGAGCCCGACCACCGGCCCGAGGCCGCCTGCGATGGCGCCGCCGACCCCGCCGATGCCGCGGCTCCCGCTTCCGGTGATGACGCCGAGCCGAAGGTTGGGCACGCGCTCGCGGCCGGCGACCGCCGCGAGCGCGCTGGCCTCGGCGACCGTCGCGGCGTTGACGGCGAGGTCGGGTCGACGCTCGAGCGCGATCCGCACGAGCGCGTCCGTATCGAAGGCGGCGGTGTCCGCGCCGGACGCTCGCGCGGGAACCGGCATCGTGGTGACGACTCCTCGGGTCGTTGCTGCGACGACCGCTGGGGCGGCGAGGCTCGCGAGCAGCGGCTGCCCGTCGTCCACCAAGCGCACGGGTACGGCGGGGTCCACGCCCACGAGCCGCTGCAGCTCGAGCCGGGCGCCCGTGGCGGCCCGGCGCTCCGCCAGCACGCGGGCACGCGACCGGCCGAACTCGACCTCGGCCAGGTTGGCGTCGAGCGCACTGATCTCACCCGCGCTGAGCTGGATGCGCACGGCGTTCAGCAGGCGCTCGTTGAGCGCGAAGATCGACTGCGCCACACCGAGGCGCCGTTCGGCCGCGACCGCTCGTAAGAATGCGCTGCTCGCCTCCGCGACGGTCAGGCGGGCGGCATTCTGTACCGAGAACGCCGCCCGCTGTACGCCGACGCGTGCCGCACCGATGCGGAGCCCGCGCTGCCCGGCGAACTCGATCTCCTGCGTGAGCGCAACCTGCGGCGTGCCACCCAACTGGCCCGCCTCCGCGTCGACGGCCGTCAGCGATAGATCAGGATTGAACTGGTACAGCCGTGCCTGGCGAAGGGCGCCCTGCGCGATGGCCGATTCCTGGCGCGCGGCCTGAAGCGACAGGTTCTTCTCGAAGACGAGCCGTCGCACATCCGCGAGTGACAGCGTCACGCTGTCGGCCGCGATGCCGGCAGACGCTGCCCCCGTAGGGCAGTCCGCAGGTGTCTGGGCGCCAGCCGGTCGGCCGACCAGCCCCACGGCCACGGCTACCACGACCGTCGCCCGAGGGAGGGGGCATCGCGTGAGAGGGCGCCAGGGGGCGCCAAGAGGCGCCGACGCGGGCGCGACAACGGGAAGCACGAGCGGATCTCTCCTTGAGCCTGAGTCCACCCGCCAACGGCGCCCACGCCCCTCGCCACGTGTGCCGGCGGCACCACGGGTGACGGGGACCCGCGGCCGACGCTGCCACAGGCGGCGGAGCGTCGACGCGGTCGAGTCGTGGACGGTGCGGGGCCGCCCGCCTCGGGGGATCGCCGACTGGCGAACACCTCAGCCGAGGTCGAACGGGTGCGCGGCGGTGACAGGCGCTCCGGCGTCCGACGGCCGGTGCCGGTCGGTGCCAGGGAGCTGCCGCATGACATCTACG
This sequence comes from Gemmatimonadaceae bacterium, assembly GCA_025453855.1. Classification (GTDB taxonomy): domain Bacteria; phylum Gemmatimonadota; class Gemmatimonadetes; order Gemmatimonadales; family Gemmatimonadaceae; genus JALOPO01. Next base: position 27,828 of record JALOPO010000001.1, on the reverse strand, counting down.
GCTACAGTGGCCGCACGTCAGCGCCGCGCGCGAGACTCAGGCGATGGGGGGCCGGATCTCCGGCTCGGTCGCACGGTTTCGGGGCGCCTGCGCGCGAGCTGCGGACGTCGGCGTGCGCACGGCGACCAGCGCGACGGATAGCGGCCGCACAGCGGCATACCAGGCGGCGTCCGCATGGGCATGGGTGTGGTGGCACGCGTGGTACGGGTGCCCGGGCACGTGCCCGTGCCCTGCGACCTCGTCGGTGACCGCGACGTCCAAGACGTCCGCGGTGGCACTTTCGCCTGAGGCGCGCGCGTGCGAAGCGTCGTCGTGGTGCCCGGTGCCGTGCGCGGCGCCGTGACGGGCCGCGCCGTCGGCCTGCACCAACTCGGCATGCGTCGCGTCGCCGTCGTGCACGTCGGCGACGAGTGCCTCCACGTGCGACACCGCCAGCAGCGCGAGCACCAGGAGCGCCGCCACCCGACGCACCCCAGAGCGCACGAACGCCCCGAGGACACCGCGGCGAACGCCGCCCACCATGGTGCCCGCCTCCAGCGCGCAGCCCTGCGCCTCCCCACCCGTACGCGCGACTCCGCGCACGGCGACTCGGCGCACGGATTCCCGGGCACGGTCGAAACGGTCGAGGGAGGGGAACACGGCCATCGCGACGGTGGCGAGCGAGGAGGTTGGCGCCTACGATACGAGCAGATGCCTGAACGACTGCTCAGACGTTGGAGGAACCTAGAGTGCCAGCCACAGGTCCGCAATCCAGTACCGGTACGGCAAGCCGCGTCCGGGGTACCCGTGCGGGGAGCGGCCGGTCGCAGCCCGTAGGGCGACCGTTACCTGCGACCGCCGCGAGTCTGTGCGAGGTGGCGTGCGTCGACTTCGTCCGGGTCGAGCGAGCTCGGCAGGCGCTGCCGGACGACGCCACCGTCCGGACGCTCGCCGACACGCTCAAGGCGCTGGGCGATCCGACGCGGCTGCAAATCGTGATCGCGCTCGCGACTGAGGGCGTGGGCGAACTCTGCGTCTGCGATTTGGCCGCGCTGGTCGGCGTGTCGGAGTCGGCGGTGTCGCACTCGCTGCGCACGCTGCGTCACCTCCGTCTGGTGCGCTACCGGAAGACCGGCAAGATCGCGTACTACGCCCTCGACGACGTGCACGTCGGTCGCCTCGTGACCGAGGGGTTGCAGCATGTGGAGGAGGCGCCGTGACCGCGCCGCCGCACATTGGCGGCGATGTCCGCGGCCTCAGGCGCCGGCATCGCAACAGTAGCGCGAGCGCTGGCTCGAAATCGGGGCATGGCGCCCTGCGGCGCCAACCCCCATTTTCCGGGCCAGGGCGACCCACGCAAAGCGATGACGTGACGTATCGTGGGATCAATCGCCCGGGTGAGCCGGGCAGGTGCGATCTCATGCGGAAGAGTCGATTCACCCCGGAGCAGATCCTGTCGCCGCTCCAGCAGACGCTCCTCTCGCCGACCACCGCGCGGCTCATGCCGGCGACGGGGCCGGTGCGGATGCAGGTGATCTACTACTGGCGGATGCGCACCAAGGCGGCGCTGAGCAGGCACTGCTTCCCAGCTGGCAAACTGGAGGCACTGCGCGTCCACGTTACAGCGCGGGACCCGAGTTGAGGCCTCAACTTGCGTCGTTCGCCGGGTTGCTCTGGCGAGATGAGTGCGCAGTCGCTCCATGCGCCACGATCAGGGAGAAGCGCGCAGCATGAGGAGAGTGTTTCATGTGGAACACTCGTTGCACCATGTTTCGTGCGATTTGCCCTTGTTCCAGCCCCTCCGCAGCGTGCGCCCGAGAGAACATGAGTTCTCTCGGGCGGTGTAATCGAAGGCTTAGCCCAATCTGATGAACCGACGAGCCTAGCCGCGGCGAAGCGGGGCTCATGACGAACCAACGAGCGAGGCTGCCATCAGGCATCCTGACCCCACATCTGGGCTCACGGACGATTCAACCCACGCGGCCTCAAACCGTCCCGCAGGGATCGGGAGTGGAACTACACCTACGGATCAGCAACCTGCAGAGCTTCAACAATCTGAACCGCCCCGGGTTTCCCGGAGACTCCCACCTGTGGGAGGTTTGGAGGCATGGGCACACCGAAGCGTGGGGAGTTCTCGCCTGAAGTCCGGAAGCGGGCCATCCGGCTCGCGCAGGGGCAGGCTGGGCAGTATCCGTCGCAGTGGGGGGCGATCCGTGCCATCGCCCCTAAGCTGGGCGTGACGAAAGAGACGTTCCGACGATAGATCCGGCAGGCGGAGCGAGATGAGGGGCGGCGGCCGTGCCGCTCCTCCCCGGCTGGCACGCCGAACTGCACCTCGAAGCGGATGACACCAGGCGATTCGCGTGGACGCACGACGGCATCCCGCTCTCAGCCTCCGATGCGGCGCAGATCGTTCCCTTCGTGGCGGCATATGTTGCGGACGCCCGCGCCCTCGTGGTCGCGTGCGACGCAGGGATCTCCCGTTCACATTCCGTCGCCGCGGCGCTCGCGCACCTATTCGCGCTGCCGTACCAGTGGACGGTGTTCGAGCCGGTCGCCTTTGCGGCCGTGCTCACCGTGGGGGCGGCGATACGTCGAGACGGTCCCGCGCGCGAGGTCGCGACCGAGCCCTGACCGTGGGGCTCGCAGGCGTGAGTCGTCGCCACAGCGACGAGCGTCACGTCACGTCATCCTCGGGCGCGTGCTCGGCGCACGCAGCGACCCACGCGTCATCCCACGGGCGCCAGCGGGCCGGCGCGCCGCATCGGTAGCAACGGAGCTCACCGCGCGCCTCACACGCCCGATACGGGTGCCGGGTCACCGCTATGGACGCCTCGTGGTAATCGGCGGCCCCTTGCGTCAGCGCCGCCCGTCCCCGGCCAGCTGGCGGTGCAGCGTCTCGACTTGCCAGCGCGCGACGGTGGGGTAACCGTCGAGCCTTACGCGTCATCTGGCATTCCACCGAGAACGACATTTCCGCTTCCGATCTCGGCCGATTCGCACCATTTGATTTTCCAGCCGTTTCGGCCCGGGATCGGTAACTGTCGAAAGCAGTGAAAGTTAGGGGTTCTCGAGCCAGTCGCCGAGTCGCCCCGTGTGACCCGAGGGGGGACCTGCGTTCATTCCGGGGGAACTACTCGACGTGGAGGTCCACGCGGTCAGTCACGTCGGCGCCCCCTAGATCGCCACCTTATCGCCCGACGCGGCGGACGGCCGGCTAGGCGTGCAGCTGTGTCACCGAAGGCAGCGTAACGCATTGTGGCGCTTGGACATATGCCTGCAATCCTTTACCGGACCCGACCGTGACCGAGTGCGACCGGAGTGCGTCTTGCTGTACAGTGCAGTGAAAGGTGTAAACCTTTCTGCACAATATGCCGTATTGTTTTCTGTCAACCACCGAGTAGACTACCCGCCATGCGGCTTCAGAATGCGCCACTAGTCCACGTGCTGGCGCAGGTGGCGTTCTCGCCCATCATCCGGATCGAGGAGCACGTTGAGGCGTTCCGGGAGGCCCTCCACGCGATGGGCTTCCCGTGGGCCCAAGCCGGCTTGGTCCAAGAGTTCACCTTCGTGGCGGAGTCGGGCGACACCCCGAAGCCGCCCGTGGTCAGCTCACGGCCGCGGTGGGACTACTGGACCGCGGATCGGCGCACGAGCGTCACGCTGACGGAGCGGACGCTGGCGGTGCAGACGACCGACTACAGCTCGAGGGAGCCCTTTCTGCGGCTCTTCTACGATGTTGTGGCGGCGGGGGCGATGGCGTTCGCCGGCGCCCAGCTCGTGGTCGAGCGCCTCGGGCTCCGCTTTACAGATGTTGTGCGGGTCGCGCCCGGCGAGCGCTTCAGCGAGTATGTCGATCCGGGGCTCCTCGGCTTCCCGTGGCGCGCAGCGCCTGGGCTCCAGGCCCGGGGGGCGGGGCTTCACACCGAGACCCTCGGCCAGACCGCCGTCGGTCTCTTCTTGATCCGGTCGTCGGTCCTGCCCCCGGGCCAGATCGCGCCGGCGGACCTGCTCTCGCCGGGGCTCTTGTTCCCGCCCGTGCGCGAGGAGGTCGCCGCCCAACCGGCCCTCGCCCTTGACTTCGATCACTTCATTCCGTTGACCCAGCCCCCCTTCAACGGCCACCCGCCGATGGCGTTGGATGCGACGGCGGTGCTCGCGCTTGTGCGCCATCTGCACGCGGGCCATCGTGAGGCCTTCGAGGCGGCAAGCACCCCCCATGCGAAGCAGCGCTGGGGCCCCGAGGTCGCGTAGCAGGCCCGCGATCCCTCCCTCGCCCCGACGTCAGCCCCCAGAGAGTTACCGATGACCGCGCCCCCGCTCGACCGTAAGGACGCGACTGACGAGTTGTACGACATCGAGCTGCTGCGCGCGCTCCGCAACGCGCCCCGCAGTGTCGTGACGGAACTCCCCACCACGCCCGCCACCGATCCGTGGATGGCGCTCGTCCGCGACGTGTGCGAGCAGAACCGACGGGTGGGAGGCATGCACGCCGGCCTGCGCATGCTGCACTCGGGGACCTTCGCGTTCGTGGTCTCGTTCGCTCCCGCAATCACGGGCGGGACCGGGTCGACCGTCGAGCGAGCGGGTCGCGAGCGTTCGGACCACGTATCCTCCGCGCGCGCGGCCGTGTACATCGCGCCTGTCCGCCGTCGGGACAATGTCGCTGCCGAAGCGCCGGCGGCCGTCGAGGTGGTGCCGGCCGTAACGGCGGGCGAGCAGGTCGAGGCGGCCAAGGCGGCGCTCGGCCTCACCACCACCGACGTCGCGCGGATTCTCAATGTGTCCCGGGCGACCGTGCACGCGTGGGTGCGCGGCGAGGTGGCGGTGCCGCAGGAGCGGGCAGTGCGGCAGCGTCTCTACGACCTCGCGCAGCTCGCGCAGGAGTGGACCGGCCGCACCGGCACGTCGCTCGGGCGGCTCGGGCACGCTCCCGTGCTGGACGAGGGCGTGTCGCTCGTCGCGCTCCTCGTCGCCCCGGTGTGGGATCCCGCTGCGGTCCACCAAGCGCTGGACGTGCTGGCCACGTGGATGAAGTCCACGAACGACGCGTATGTGCAGCGCCGGCCGGTCGGCACGGGGACGGCGAACGCGACGCCGGAAGACGTGGCGGCAGCCGAGGGCGTGCAGATCCGGCGCAAGCTGCACCGACTGCGCGCACTCCGTCATCGCGGATGACCATGCGACACCACCTGGCTAGTCGTCCGTCGCACTGGGCGGCCGCGCCGTCATCGGCGCAGGCGTCCCGGCGCGCGGCGGCACTTATGCATGGCTGCAGCGCCTGACGGGCCGCCGGCCCCGCCCCTCGCTGCCGCTGCGGCGAGCGGGCCCGCCGCGCTGACGGTCGCGCAGGTCCGCACCGCGCTCTTGAACCACGGGTGGGGGCAAGGCTGCGTCCTACCGGACGCACTCCGCGCGCACGTGCAGCGCATCCCGTTTGCGCCTGCTGCGACGGATGACGAAATCGCCATCGTCATCACACAGGACTGCGACGCGATCAACGGTGACTGCGCGGCGGAGCCCGCCCTCGAAGTAGCGCTGGCGTGCTCCATCGCCAAGATTGACCCCGACTGCAAGGTGCTCAGGCACCCGCGGCGCCTGCATGTGGACCTGCTGCGACTCGACGGGACGCGTCAGCCCGTCGAGGTCAGCGTCTGGCGGCGGGGGTTCATCGCGCGCGAGCTGCTCGTGACCACGGCGCCGGCGCAGACGTGGCGCGTGCCCGACGAGAGCTTGGGGCTGATCGTGGACCTCTTCCGACGGCGCGTGGACCGCGTCGCGTTCCCCGACGCGTTCATGGGGCGATTCAAGGCCGTCGCGCAGCGCCTTGAGCAGGTGGTCGCCACGCATGCCGCGGCCATTGCGAGCGTCCACATCGCGCTCAGCTCGTGGGAGGAACTGTCGTCCGACGAATCGTACGGCGTGACTATACTGCTGCTCGCGAGCACGCAGGCCGCCGCCAACCTTGAGGCGCTTGAGAAGCTCGGGCGAGCAATCAAGCCCCAGCTCCTAGCGAAGATGCAGAAGGCGCAGGGGCTCCACGACCCGGAGGTCCTGGTGCTGGCCCCGTCGCAGGTCACGCTCGCGGACATTCTCAAGTACGAGGAGTGGGACCACGAGGCTCTCCGGATCGGCCTCATGCTGGAGGAAAGCGCCGCCGCAATCACTGCTGCACCGGCCGCGCCGGCGCCTGCGGTGCCCGCGCCCGGCCTGCCGCCCTCCAATCCCCTCGACTAGGCTTTGTGTGACAGGGGGTGCTCGAGGCGTCGCACGAGGAGGCGGATCATGCTGATCTGCACGAGCGCCAGGTAGTGGATCGCGAGCTTCTCGTAGCGGGTCGCGACCGCCCGCGCCTCCTTCAGCGCGCCGACGGTGCACTCGATGGCGCCGCGGCGGCGGTACGCGGCGCGGTCGAAGTGCGGCTTCCGCCCGGGCCAGTGGGCGCGCTGGCGCACCTGGTCGGCGCGCTCCGGGATCACCGCCTGGATACCGTGCTGGCGGAGCCAGGCGCGGATCGCCGGGTAGCTGTAACCTTTGTCCCCGGTGAGCGCCGCTGGCCGGCGACGTGGCCGTCCGGGCCTGCGGCCCACGATGCGCACCGCGTCAAGGACGCGTGTGGCGTACCGACTCTCGTGCGCCTGCCCCGCGCTCAGCGCCACCGCGAGCGGCAGGCCCGCGCCGTCCGTGACGAGGTGCAGCTTGGTGGTGAACCCGCCGCGGCTACGCCCGAGCGCGTGGTCGGGTGGTTCGCCGAGGCGTACCAACTCGGGCCGGTTTTCCCCCCGCGCCCGCGGCGACGCGATGCGCCCGGACGTGGCTACCGTCGATGCACCAGAGCTCCCAGTCTATCTGCCCTGCCTCCGCTAACTCGCCCTGGAGCACGGCGAGGATGCGGTTCCATAGCCCCTCACGTGTCCAGCGGCGCTGGCGCGAGGCGACCGTGGACCACGGGCCGTAGCGCCCGGGCAGGTCCCGCCACGCGCAGCCCGTCGCATGCCGGTAAAGTATGCCGTTGAGCACGCGCCGGTGGTCGGCGTGGTACGTCCCCCTGGTCTCGCGGGCCGGCAGGAGCGGCGCGATGCGCGCCCACTCCGCCGCCGTCAGCTCGTGCCGGGCTGCCACCGAACCTCCCGCGTTCCGTCCGCTTCCGTGTTCTCCGCCTGATCCCCGCAGTCGACGTCTGACTACCCACTGCGGGCAGCGGAACTGAGATCTTGATTCCGAGACCGGGCTCCGCAACGGCCACTGCCTGCGTTTCACCGCGGGCCGGAGCAGCAGTGAGGCCTTCGCAATAGCCACCCGAAAGTGATAGAGGCGACTCCTGATGCGCCGCTCGCGGCTACGCGGCGATGACGCGCGCTCGCGCGCCCGCCGGCGGGCCAGGCGCCGCGCCGGCGCGTGCAGCCGCGCGCTCGGCGACCTGCTGGGCGACGAAGGCCGCGTCGGCGCCGACGCCGCCGAGCAGCGCGGAGGTCATCCGGTGCTGGAAGCGCAGCCCCACGAAGTACAGCCCGTGCACGTCGGCCGCCACGCCGCGCCGGTGCCGCGGCAGCCCCCAGGCGTCGAGCACCGGCAGGTCGATCCAGCCGAAGTCGGGGCGGAAGCCAGTGCACCAGACCACCGCGGCCGGCCGCAGCACGTCACCCGGACCGCCCGCGCGCCCGGCGCCCGCCCCGGCGACGGGGAGCCCGCCCTGGGCCGCCTCGACGCGCCCGACGCGCACCACGCCGGCCTCGCGCAGCGCGCGCTCCGGGATGCCGATCAGCGCGTCGCCCTGACGGCGGGCGCGCGCGCGGAGGCGGCGGCCGAGCGTGGTGTCCACCGTGGCCCGCGTCATCAGCGGCCACGTCCACTGGAACAGGTCGCGGCCGAGCAGGCGCCGCGGCAGGTGCCCCGTGTCGCGCCCCGCGAGCCACACGGTGCGGGTCGCGGCGAGTTCGAGGGCGATCTGCGCCCCCGAGTTCCCCGCCCCGACGACGAGCGCCGGGCCGTCCGGCAGGTCCGACGGGCGGCGGTACGCGCTCGAGTGGAGCTTGCACGATCTCCGGCGCGAGCGCCGCGGCCACGGGCGGGACGGCGGGCCGGTGGAACGGCCCCGTCGCGACCACCACCTGGTCGGCTTCGACGACGCTGCCCCGCGCCCCGCCCGCGCGCACCACGAACCGCGCCCCGTCGTCCGTGCGGGTGACCGACTCGACGCGCGTGTCGTGCTGGATGGGGAGCGCGAAGTGCGAGGCGTAGCGCGCGAGGTAGTCGGCCACCTCCTCCCGGGTCGGCAGGTGCATGGGCGCCGCGGGGAACGGCAGCCCCGGGAGCCCGCTGTAGGCGGCCGGGGTGAAGAGCCGGAGCGAGTCCCAGCGCCGCCGCCACGCCTCGCCGGGCCGCGGCTCGGCGTCGAGGATTATGAAGTCCTGGCCGCGGGCGGCGAGCTGCTGGCCGACGGCGAGTCCGGCCTGCCCGCCGCCGACGACGACGGTGCCGACGCGCAGGGGCAGCCCCGGCGAGGGCAGGGAGAGGTCTGGCGTCATGGGCGTCCTCATGGAGGCCTAACAGGGGGTGGGTATACGAGGAATGTCGGTCGGTGACGGTCGGTGACGGCCGGTGTCGGCCAGTGACGGCCGGGCGAGCCGCGCGGCCGTGGACCGGGCGGCCTCAGGCCGCGGGGCGCGGGGTGGTCACGGCGCGGGGCGCCGCGAGGAAGGCGCGCAGTTCGGCGTGGAGGGTCGCCCACGCGGCCGGCTCGATGGGGAAGTGGCCCGCGCCCTCCAGCTCCACCATCCGCTTCGGGGCGGCGAGCCGCGCGTAGGTGGCGTGTGTGAGCGCCGCCGGGAGCCAAGGGTCGGCGCCGGGGTGGACGACCAGCACCGGCGCCGCGGTGAACCGCTCGGGCGGGACGGCGAAGCGCATGCGGACGAACGAGCGCAGGAGCCCGAGCCGCACCCACCGCCGGCCGATCAGCGGGTCCTCGCGGATCACCCGCACGAGGCGCGGGTCGTGGCTGATGTGGCCGAGCGCCACCATGTGGCCGATCCGCACCGGGATCGGGGCGATCACCGGCGCCGCCAGGTCGCCGAGCGGCAGGAGGAGGCGCGCCTTCCACCACGACCCCGCCGCGGCCCGCACGACGTCGGGCGACGCCGGGTCACCGAGCATCGTCACCGCGATGCCGTCGACCGGGGCCCCCGCGGCCGCGGCGTTGTACGCGACCCAGCTCCCCACGCTGTGGCCGACGAGGAAGACGGGCGCGCCGGTCTCAGCGCGGAAGCGCACCGCCATGTCGTGCACGAGCGCGGTCCACTCGGCCACCATAGTGCGGGCGTCGGTCGCGCGGGGGTCGGCCGGTGTCGTGAGGCCGTAGCCGGGGAGGTCCGGGGCGACCACGCGCCAGCCGTCGGCCGCGAGCTCCGGCCCCGAGGCCATGACGAGCCGCCCGTTGCCGCCTCCGCCGTGCACGACGATCACCGTCCCGCGGGCGACGCCGGCGGGTTCGAGCCGGTGGAGGTGCACCGCGTGGCGCCGCCACGCCCACCGCTCCTCGACGAGCGGGGCCGCCACGAGGGCCGCCCCGCCGTCCGGGAGGGACGGCAGGTACCGGCGCCAGTAGCCGTGCTCTGCGTAGGTGCGCGGCAGCCCGGGCTCGTGAGTCACGCGCGCCTCCCATGCGGCGCCTGGGCGGCGCCAGTGCCCGCGGATGCGGCGGATTCGACGCAGACCCTGGCCACGCGGACGGCGAGGGCCGGCCGAAGCACCCGGCGGTGGCCGGGGCCGGCCGGGGTCGCGGACAGGGCAGGCGAACAGCAGGAAGTGCTCACGAAGAGGGATGGGCGAAGGCCAGGTCTTGAGGCGTGTGGCGAGGACACACGCCTACTGTGCATCCTGTAGCGACTACAAGGTCAACCCCCCAGACTGCGGCCGGCCGTGTGGAGCCCGCCGAAGGTCTCCCCGCCCGCTGCGGGCGCCACTCCGGTGGCGCCTCCCCTGGTGATCGGCGGGCTCGCCGCCTGCGCTGGGACGACGCCTGCCGGACGTCGCGCCTCACGGAGTGTCCGGCCGGCGCGCCGAGTACAGCGAAATCGAGCCCGTAGGCGTGGGCACCACGTCGCGCTCCGCGACGTCGGCGAACCCCGCGTCCCGCATCAGGCCAGGCAGCACGCCGCGCGCGTTCGGCGTCGTGTCCGCCGCGCCGTCGACGGCTTGGATGATCCGGAAGAGCCCGCGCATGAGGCGCGTGCGCTGCAGCCCGTAGTCCGCCACGGCGAGGGTGCCCCCCGGGCGCAGCGCCGCGAAGGCGGCCGCGAAGAGGGCGCGCTTCACGGGCATCGGGCATTGGTGGAAGACGAGCGAGGACACGACGGTGGTGGCGCGCCCGGCGCCGACTACCTCCGGCAGCCGGTCCCCCATCGCCTCGTGCCAGGTCACGTCGACGCCCGCGCGCGCCGCCTTCCGGCGAGCGATGGCTAACACCGCGGGGTCGGGGTCGACGCCGTGCACGGCGGCCCCCGGATACGCCCGCTTGAGCCGGACGGCGAGGGTGCCCGTCCCGCAGCCGAGGTCCACGACCACGCCGCCGGGTTGGGGGGCCGCCAGCGCGACCAGTGCCGCGCGCCACCAGCGCTCGCGGGTGAACAGGGCGATAGCGGCGTCGTAGGCCGCGGTCCACCCGAGGCGGCCCAGGGCGGGCGTGAACGGGGGTGGGTCCGCCGGGGCGCCGCCTGCCGCCGGCCTCGCCGGCGGGGGCGGTCCCGGGGGTGAGCCGTTGGGCACGATCCGACGTGGGTGGAGGGTGGGATTCAGGGGTTCGCGCTAGGCGCGGGCGCCGTGTTCGACGGCCTCGCGCAGGTCCGCCCGCGCGTCGCGGACAATGGCCCACGACGACTGCAGGAACAGTCCGGCGATCACGACCGCGACCACCAGATCCGGCCAGGCCGAGCCCGTCCAGGCCACCAGCCCCGCGGCGACGACCACGGCGACGTTCCCAATCGCGTCGTTGCGCGAGAACAGCCAGACGGCCCGCGCGTTCGCGTCGCCCGTGCGGTGCGGGATGAGCACCAAGGCGGCCGCGACGTTCACGACCAGGGCGAACCCGCCAAAGACGCCCATCAGCTCCGCCTCGGGTTGCTGCTGCATGAGCACCCGGTAGGCGGTGCTCACGAGGACGCCCAGGCCGAGCGCGCCGAGGAACAGGCCCTGGATGAGGGCCGAGCGGGCACGGGCCCGCAGGCTCCACCGGATGGCGAGAAGTCCGAGGAACGTGATCAGGCCGTCGCCGAGGAAGTCGAGCGCGTCGGCCTTGAGGGCCTGCGACCCGGAGAGGAATCCGCCGACCGCCTCGACGACCCCGTAGCCGACGTTGAGCAGCACCACGATCCAGAGCGCCCGCCGGTACCCGGGCGTGATGTGGCTCAGATCCTTCGGCAGGTCGTCCGGGTCTCCGTCGGCGTCCCCTCCCGGCGACGCGGGACGGGCCGCGCCGCCGGGCGCCCGGTCCGGCGGGTCGAGGCGGTTGAGCTGGTAGCCGAGGCCCGCGACCGCGCGCTCGACGCTCGGGAGCACCCCACTGTCCGCGACCCTCGCCGTCAAGATCTGGGAGGCGACCGACACCCGCACGGTCTCCACGCCGGCGACCCCGCGCGCCGCCTGCTCGATCTCGGCGGCGTCGTGCGCGCAGTCCATGCCGGTCACCCGGTAGCGTACCGGGTTAGGCGTCGGGCCAATCACCGGGTCGTGCACGGCGTTCGGGGGGGCGTCGCTCATCGGTCCTCCCGATGCCCGAAGCCGAGCCGCACGCCGGCGTTGACGGTGAAGCCGGTGAGCTCCGTCCACGCGTCCGTCGCCCACCGCCCTCCCTGGCCGCGGCTGGGCAGCAGCAGCGGGTCGAACCGGGTCTGTCGCACGTTGGTCAGGTTCTCCAGGTTGACGAACAGCCGGGCGACGCCAGCCGGCGTCGCGAACGCCCGCTCGCCTAACAGCCCCACGACGACGTACGGTCGGCTCTCGGCGCGGTACGGGTCGTTCTCGAGCGTCTGCCGCCCCGTGTAGTAGACCTCGAGCCCCACGCGGCCCATCCCCTCCTGCTCCAGGGTCGTGACGACGCCCGCGGCGTGCCGGGGCGTCAGCGGCACCTCACGGCGTGCGCAGGCCGCGCCTGCGGACGCGCGATCCGGGTCGCACTCCCTCGAGCGCAGGTACGTGTACGTGCCCGTGATCCGCAGAGACGGCGCTTCCTCACCGCCGGGGAGCTCCTCGCCCAGCGGGTGCACGAGGCGCGCGAGGAACTCGCCGCCCCAGGTGCGCGTTGGTAAGGGGGCGTTTTGCAGGGCGATGCGACGCGCGCCGGCGGCCGTGACGCCGGCGGCGTCCACGACCGCGAGCGGGTGCGCGATGCGCGAGCCGAACGCCGTTACGTTGACCTCCAGCCGGCCGAGCGCCGTCGCGACGGGCCCGCCGACGTCCAGCGAGGCGCTGCGCGCCCGCTCGGCCACGAGGCCCGCCAGCGGGGCCAAGGGAGCGAGCCCCGTGGCCTCGGTCTCCTCGGTGAACGGCGTGGGGGCAAACGCCCCCGTGCCGCCCGAGAGCCGCGTCGTCCAGCCGGCGAGCGCGCCCTCACTCGGCCGGCGCAGGAGCGCCGAGACCCGCGGGTTCACGAACGTGCCGTACGCGTTGTGCGCGTCGAGGCGCGCGCTGGCCGAGAGCGACAGCCAGGCAGCCGGGTAGACGTCGAGCTGCGCGAACGCCGCAGGGACCGTGAACGTGTAGTCGAAGCCGGCGACGTCGGCGTTGCGGTAGGCGTCCTGCTGGAGCGCGGCGCCGAGGACCGTGGTCACGGGTCGGCCGCCGACGACGCGCGGGACCGTCAGGGCCGCCTCGCCGAACCAGGTGCGGTGCCGGTCTTCCTCCCGGACCGCGCCGAACCGGTGGCCGTGGCGCTGCTCGACGGCGGAGCCCCGCACGGTGAGGATGGACCCGCGGAGCGCGCCGATGCCGGCCAAGCCTCCGGAGTCCGGGGCCACCCATCGCGCGAGCCCGCCCACGTCCGCGCGCCGCGTGCGCAGCGCCTCGCCGTACGGGCCGCCGTCCGGCACCGTGCGGCCGTCGAGCGTGCCGCCCGTCCGGTTCTCGGCGGTGACCCCGCCCGTCAGGAACGCCGTGCGCCCGCGGCCGTCGTCGAAGTAGAAGCGGGGCCGGACGACCGCGCGCTCGTACCCGGGCATGTCGGTCCAGCCGTCGCCGTCCAGGTCGTTCCGCCGCTGCTGGTGCGCGCCGGCGAGCAGCGTGTACCCCCACCGCTCCGACGCGGGCCCGGACAGGAACGCCACCCCGTCGGTGCCGCCGCGCGAGGTCTGGTTCACGAGCGCCGTACCGTCACGGTCGTCGCCGGGGCGTCGGCTCACCAGGTTGATCACGCCGCCCAGCGCCGAACTGCCGTAGAGTGCCGACGCGCTGCCCTTGATGATCTCGACGCGCCCGAGGTCCACCGGCGGGATCTGCAGCAGCCCGAGCCCGCCCGCCTGGCCGCCGTAGAGCGGCAGCCCGTCGGCGAGGATGAGCGAGTACCGGCCGCGGAGCCCCTGGATGCGAACGTTGGCGCCGCCGAGAGACGGGTTGGTAGTCTGCACCCGGAGCCCGCTCGTCTCGTTGACCATCATGGCGATGTCACCCGGCGTCATCGCCACCTTCTCGGCGATCTCCTCCTCGTCGAGCACCTCGACCCGAAGCGGCGTGTCCTCGATGCGGCGCTCGCCGCGCGTGGACGTCACGACGACGGCCTCGAGGGCCGACCCCTGCTCGGCGAGCCGCACCACGATGGCAGTGTCCTGACCCGCGCGCAGCGTGAGCCGCGTGGTGTCGGGCCGGAAGCCAATGCGCGCCGTGATGATCGCGTGCGGCCCCGCAGGGAGGCGTAGGGTGGCCGCCCCGGACGCGTCCGTGGGTGTCCCTGTGCGGCCGCTCCGGACCACCACGCCCTCGACGGGCACGGTGTCCCGCCGGACCCGCACGCGCAGCGTGGCGAGGGTATCGCGGGCGGTCGCCGCGGGCTGGGCGGCGGCGGGGCGCCCCGGGGCCACGGCAGCAACGACAGCCACGCTGAGTAGGACGACGCGGGGCAGTGGGCCCAGGTAGGGATAGGGGCTCAGATGGCGAAGGGTTCGCATGCCAGTATCTTGCACCCTGTAGCAACTACAAGGTCAACCCCCGCACGATACCCGGCCATGTCGAGCCCGCCGACCGTCCCTCCGCCTCCCGCGGCCGCCACCCTGGTCATCGGCGAGCTCGCCGCATGCACGGGAACCACACCCGAGACGATCCGCTACTACGAGCGCGTCGGCGTGCTCCCCGCGCCCGCCCGCGCCGGCGCGGGACGGTACCGGCGGTACGGCGCGGTCGACGTCGAGCGGCTCGGGTTCGTGCGGCGCGCCCGGGATCTGGGCTTCTCGCTCGACGAGGTGCGGGACCTGATGTCGCTGTCCGACGACCCCGGACGGCCGTGTGCCGACGTCGACCAGCTCGCGCGCGCCCACCTGGCGCAGGTCGAGGCGAAACTCGCGCAACTCGCGGCCCTCCGGACCGAGCTGATACGCGTGATCGGTGAGTGCCGCGGCGGACGCGCCGTCGCCGACTGCCAGATCCTGCGCACCCTCGGCAACACCTGGGATGTGTCTGCGGGGGAGGAGGGCACCGCCCCTTGACTCTGGAGCGCGCTCCAGAGTGTAGGATTCATTTGTGACCATTCCCCCCGCCGCCACCTACCGTCCTCGGAACCCCGACACACGTGCGCCGGGCCGTGCGCCGGGCCGTGCGTCGGGCCATGCGGGTGCCCCAGTGAGTGAGGCCCTTCCCCAGGCGCTGAGGGGGTCTCACCGAGGCGACGTGCTCCGCATCGGCACCCTCGCCGCCCGGACGGGCGTGAGCGTCGATGCGCTCCGGTATTACGAGCGGCGTGGGCTGCTGCGGCCCACCGGCCGCCGCGCGAGTGGCTACCGCGAGTACCCGCCCGAGGCGGCGGCCTTGGTGCGGTTCATCAAGCGCGCCCAGGCGCTCGGCTTCACGCTCGCTGAGGTCGAAGAGCTCGTGCGGCTGCGGGACGACGCGCGGCGGCCGGCGGCCGCGGTCGCAGCGCGCGAGGTGGCCGCGGCCAAGGTCCGCGACATCGACGACCGCGTCCGGCAGCTCCTGGCGCTCCGCGGCGCGCTGGCCGACCTCGTCGAGACGTGCGAGGCGACCTGCGGACCCGACGGCCCGACAGACGACGCGAGTTGCCCCATCATCGGCGCCCTCGACGAGGCGCGCGACGACGAGGCGCTTGACGACGCGGGCACGACCCCAGGCGACGCGCTGGTCCGCCTAGGCTTCCAAGAGCAGGACCTTCCCCCATCCAACCCGAGGTCACGACGATGACGACCGCTGACTACGCTACCCGCACTGACACCTGCTGCACCGACGCGTGCTGCTGCGACTGCCCGTCCTGCACCTGCGGGTGTGACGGCAGCCCGTGCTGCGGAAAGTGCTGCTGCGACTGATTGCCGGCCACCTTGTAGAACGTTGCACGACCGCCGAGTGACCAGCCGGCGTTCCTACAACCAGGGGTTTCGAGCACTGCTCGAAACCCCTCCCAGACGAGACGTGCGCGCCCCGGTCGAAGCGTACCCTCCACTCCGCGCCACGGGCCGCGGCGAGCTGAACATGTAACCGCATGGCGGGCGCCAGAGCCCCGAGTTCCGACGCTCGTTCCACACCCTGTCGCACAGAGCCTAGGACAGGCAGGCGAGGCTGCGGGCGGCGGCCGGTGGACCGGATCAGTTCTGATCCGGATCGAGGAGGATCCGGATCGGGCGAGGCAATCCGGATCGCTGTCGATCCGGATCGACCACGGCCCAGTGGGAGCGAGGAAGCCACAGATGGCCGTTGCACCCGGCCGGATCGCCCCGCACGCGTCCAGAGTGGGCGCCCCCAGCCGAGCCGCCCACACTATCCACGCTGACCCCGTGCGCTCGCCAAGTGGCCGAGCCGCCGGCCGGCCAGCCCTCCGGCATGACCGGATCGACCGACCGGCCCAGCGCAGGAGTGAACGGAAGCACAGGTGGCCCAATGAAGCGGGTGGAACCCGGATCGGATCGGTGGATCGAGTTGGTGGAGACCGCGCGGTTGCTGCAGCAGCGGGGAGCGCTCACGTACCGGCGGCTCCGACAGGAGGCGGGGTGCAGCGGCGAGGTCGCCGGTCGAGTGCTGGCGGCGCTCCGGGACGACGAGGAGCTGGCGGCCGGCGCGGATGGGGAGGTCAGCCTCCAGCGGGCGTCGTCGTCCGGCGAGGCGTTCGACGGCCCGGTGGACGACGAGTGGAACGCCGCGGTGCTCACTCTCAAGCGCCTGGTGCTGAAGGCGCGCCGGGAGCTCGGCGCCCAAGTGGCCGCGAGCCGCGACGCCGAGCTGCGTCGGCTGCAGGAGGTCGAACAGGAGCTGCGCGCCGACCGCGACGAGCTCGTGGATGACCTGAACAGGGCGAACGCAGTCGCGCAGGAGGCTTCCGCGCGAGCGGACGACGCCAGTACCGCCCTCGACGTGGCGCGCCGTGACCTCGATGAGCTGCGCGGTCGGTGCGACCGTGCCGAGGAGGAGGTCGGAGAGCTCCGCGCCAAGGTGCTCCTGCAGCAGGAGCGCGCTCAGGCCGACGCGGTCGCCGTCGCCGAGCAGCTCGCACGTCTGCAGGTGGACCTCGAAGCTGCGCGAGCACGGGCGGACCGCGCGGAGGCGGAGACCGCCCGGCAGCGCGATGTCACCCTCGAGGCGAAGTCCGCCGCCAGTCGCTTGGAGGGTGAGCTCGCCGCCACGGAGCGGGCGCGCAAGGAGCTGCAGGACCAGGTCACCGCCGCGAGCGCGAGCCGCCTGCGGCGCACGAGGGCGCAGAAGCCCATGGCGACTGACGTCAAGTAGTGTCTACGCCGCCCCCGGCGTGCACGACCTTCCCCGTGCGCGCCGGGGCTACGGCTCTTGTTGTTGGCCCGTGCACGGACACCGGCCAAGGTCTCGGTGGCAACGCGTTGTCGTGACCCGACTTGACCCGATTACCGCGCTGACCGCTGGTTGAGTTGTTCGGTTCGGACACCTGAATCTCGCCGATGAAGAAGATGTCCTAGCCGTACAACGCGCTGCCCTAAGTGCGTGACCCGGCGTGACCCGAGCCGTGGGCTCCCCGCGCCCGCACAAGCGCCTCGCCGCCCCCCGCCACCAGCGGGCAGCCTGCCTCCGCGAGGACACTCGCGTCACCACCTCAAGATCGGAGGCAGCATGCAGCGGAACCGAACGAACAAGGATCATGGCCCGTCACGTCGTCGAACCAAGGCGGCCCGGAGCCTCACGCACCGCCTTTCTCTCGCCCAGCCGATCCGCTTCGCGGATCTCCACGCGCTGGTGCAGCCGCACCTGCGTGCCGGGCTGACGGCCAAGTGTCTCGGCGAGGACGGGCACTGGGGCACATGGTCGGCCAGCACCGTGCAGTCCGCATGGAGCGACGTCCACTCTGGTCTCGTGCACGCCGCACTCTCGACCCTCACGCCCGACGAGGCGAGCGTCGGGCGCGCGCGCTACGCGCTCGAGCACGGGCCGCAGGGAGCCGACATCCGGGCGCTCCTGCACCGCGTTCCCGAGGCGGTGGCGTCGTTGCGGAGCACGCCCGACTCGCGCCGCACCGCCCGCACGCGGGCAAGTCGGCTCCTAACGGCTCTCGTGTCCGGCTTTAGTGACAAGGCGCCCGTGCGTCTTCGCACCTCGCGGCTCAGCGAGGAGTGGCAGCAGGTGGTCGCGGCGGTGCGCGCCCATCGCCCGGCGGTCACCGAGGGGGTCGTCACGGGCCTGATGCACCTGGCGGTCGCCTGCACTGCGGCGGGCTTCCAGCCGGACGAGCTGCCGAATGAACCGCTCGCCTTGGGGAAGCGCCTCGCGACGCTTGTCCCGAAGCGCCAGACTCGGTTCGCCGTGCGGTCCGCCTTGGGACAACTGGCGGCCCTGCAGGTCCCCGGGATTCCGCACTGGCCCGTGCCCGCACGGCTCGTCGCCAGCCGTCGGCTCGCGGGGACCGTCGCCGGCCATCTGGACATCGCGCGTCCAGTCGTCCCGGCGCTGGTCGCGCTCGTCGAGCGCTGGCAGGCGCTGCGGCGCACCGGGGGCATCGCCTGCTCGGACACGACGTTGGACCACATGGAGGCCGCACTCCTCCGCATCGTGGCCTTCGCCTTCCACGCGGCACAGGCGGGGGTCGTCCCTCACGACCTCGCGCGTACGACGCGCCTCTGGCGGTGGTGGACTGAGCCGCTCCCGATCTATCTCAATGAGCACGAACTGCAGCAGCGCGACGCGGTTCACGACGACTCCCTGCTCGGCGAGACCGAAGCCACGCCTGACGGGCTCCCTGCCCTCCTAGCCGTGCTGGTGTGGGCAGCCCGCACCGGCCTCCTGCTCAAGGCGTCCCCCGGGCTCTCGAGCGGCCTCGTGCCCTCCGTCCGCGCCGACGCGGACGCGGCGTGGCGCGCGGCGCAGCATGTGGCGGCCGTCCACACCAAGGGCCGAGTGCTCGCGCCGAAGGCGGCCGCCGAGCGCGCACAAGCGGAGGCGGCATGGCGCACGGCGCGCGAATCGCTCATGTCCGTGCTCGGCACCGAGACTCCCGTCAAGAACAAGCGCGAGGCCGCGACCATGTTCTCGCTGCCCTGGGCACTCGCCTTTGCGCTGCCTTGGTGGACCGAGTGCGAGCTGTCTCGCCTGCGGGCAGTGTGCGACGGCATGCGAAGCCGGCTTGATGCGCAGAAGGGCGAGCGGATTGAGCGCGGGAGGCAGGGGGGCGAGTCGCACCCGGAGCTCGACCGAGCCGAGGAGGCCTATCGCGAGGGCCTGCGGCAGTGGCTCGCCTTTGCGGCATTCGTCGGCGACCCCGTGCGCTGCCGCAATCACTGGGCCGCCCGCGTGGGCGTGCGCGAAACGGAGGTCACCATCGAGGCGACCTACGCGGCGGACGGCTCACTCGAGAAGATCACCCGGGTGGACTCGCACTACGGCGGAGCCGCAGTCGCGGTCACGCTCGGCAACGAGCTCGCGATGCTGAAGACGAGGAACTTCGGGCAGCGACACTGGCAGTGGCCTCGCGTTGCGGTGGACTACCGGTGGCTGGCCGAGTACCTGACGCACGTGTGGCTCCCCACGCTCAAGCGTCGAAGCTTGATCGCCGCCGACGCGACTATGCGGGAAGCACTGCACGCTGGCACGTTCGCGCTGTTCGTGACCGACGGCGGCAAGTGGCGGCGCCCGCGGCGGGGCAAGGTGACGCCAGGGGCGTACGCCGATGCCCACGGGCTCCGGGTGCGCTTCCGGGCTGCGCTGCTCGCCGCCATGCGTGGCATGCGGCTGGACGAGTACGGGATCATCGCCGATCCGATCCCGCTGAACGACGGCGAGGCCGCTCGCCGGTGGCCGTGGCTGCTCACCCCCCACGTGACACGCTTGTGGTGGGCGACGCACTGCCTAGGGGTCCTCGCGCTCGATGGAGTCACATTCGAGCGGTGCGACAGCATGGGACGCGTCACCCGATTCGAGCCGGACGCATTGGCCGCGCGCGCGACGACCGACCGCGTCAGCACCCTCAAGAAGGACTACTCGGTGCCCATCGACACCGCGAAGCACTCGGCCCTGAGCGAGGCCACCGACTGGCGCCATCCGCTGCTCCACCAGCGGCCCGTCATCGACTTCCTGGTGATGCCCGGCCGGCGTCCCAACTTCGCAGCCCTCTGGGATGCGTGGAGTCGTGCGGCGCGCGCGGGCGAGATCGAGCGAATGCCGCGCGCCCTCGCGATGGCCTGGATGCGGCGGCGGCAAGGGGCTGATGTGCGCATCATCGCGGTGCGGCGCCGAAAGCCGCACTGATTGGACGCTCGGCATCGCGGACACGCCGCGCCGTGCCTCTCGGAGGCGCGGCGCGGCGCTCGCATACTCGGTCCGCCCTCTTGTCAGCCGAACAGCTCGATCAGCAACGCCCGCCGGTGGGTGAGCACGAGGCGACGGGACATGACCCATGGGGCTGGACTGTCCGGCGGTGTAGGGAGCTCACGGCTGTGCTCAGCCGCAAGACGTTGAATCTGCAAGATGTCCTCCCATGCCGATCCAAGCAGCCGGCGTTGCAGGTAGCGGCGCGCATGACGCGGAAGCCGGAGGAGGTGGACAACCTCGCCGAAGGTGAGCCAGCGATGCTTGGTCAGTCGAGCTCGCGACGTTCGCGCAGCTCCAGCCGGGGTCGAGAGTGATGTCGTCATGCCTCGAGCGTACGGCAGCCGGCGAGCCGTCCGCGAGAGGCCCGACGGGGCGAAGTAGCCCCCCCCTCCGCGAAGGTGCTGGCTCGGGGCTGGTCGTCCACTCGCTGGTGTGCCCCCCATGCATCCGGTTCTCGCATCGGGCAGGTGACGTCCCTCGTAGCGTCAACCCGCGCGTGACGTCAGCGCAATCGCTCGACCGTCAAATCGGCGGGTTTGTCAGTCAGGCGGTGCGACGAACAAGCGTGTGGATGGCCGCTCCGATTCAGCACCGGCGCCCCCCGTGAGAGCGCGACACGCTGCGCCACGGCCGCTCCACAAGGGAGGGGCCACACTCCAATCAAGGAGAGTACGACATGGCGCTGCTTCCGCTGCTCCGCGCGCTTCAGGGCGCGCACAGCCCGCACACGGACCCCCGGTCCATCCGCTACTACGACAAGGCCATCGACACCCTGCTGCCTGTGTGCACCCGGCTGCTGCCGCGCATGGGGGCGAGCGACTGGACCGCGGAGGAGATCGCCCTCGACGTGGCGCAGGATGCGCTGCTGCCGTTGGTGCGCCGCGCCGACGCCTTCACCCACGAACGCGAGGTCACGGCGTACCTCACCCGCTCCGCTAGCACGCTGGCGCTCCGGTATGCGATCTCGGGCGGCGGCAGGGATCGCATCCGGCTGGGCGCGCCCGGTGATCTCACATCGCAGTTCGCCGCATGCCTCGTCCAGCCGACGCACGCGGTGAACCCGCGCGACGTGGCGATCCGCGCCGCCTGGGATGCCGCACTCGCCAACCTCCCGGCATGGCTGCAGGAGCTGGTGCGCCTCCGCTACGAAGCTGGCGCGGCGAACGCGGACATCGAGGCGGCGCTCGGCCTCTCGGAGCGCAGCATCCGGCGCTACCTGTCCATCGTCCGTCCGGTGCTCGTGCGCGTCCTCGCGCCCTTCGTGCGGGCGACTGGGCAGCACGGGCCGGCGCAGCCCGCGCCGGCGCCGCAGGTGTCGCTCCCGGCCCGTCGGGTGAGGCGCCGGGCGCGCGGCGCCTGACGCAGGAGGGTGCGCAATGTCCGTCGGTCGCTGCCTCACGGCTGACAAGCGACGCGCACCATCGGTGCCCCGGGCTGCATGGCGATGCGCGTTGGCGCCATGCAGCGCGGGCGCTGGAGGCGATGCGATACGACGCATCCGCCGTGAGCGCTCGCACGCGCGAGCGCACAAGCCATCGCCCTATGGCCGCCCGCTGTCTTTCGTATGCGAGGGGACGTGTGATCTCCTCGCGACGTGCCGCACAGTCCATTCGACTCGGAGGCTCCGCGTGACCCTGGTGCTCCCTGCCCTCACTTCGGCCCCGCCCCCGCGTGAGGATGCCCCCGCAGTCCTCGCGCACGTCCTCGCGGTCCTCAAGGCGACCGTCGTCGGTGACGATGGCGGCCCGCTCGAGCGGGCGCTCGCGCGCCTCGCCGTCCAGGCGACCGCGTGGTACTGCCTGGAACTGCCGTGGCGCACGCTGCTCGCTGGCCCGACGGGCAGCGGCAAGTCCCTCATCGCGCGCACTATCGCCGCGTCGCTCGGCGTCCCGATGGTTCGGTTCTGCGTCACCGACATGGCCGAGGCTACCTGGTCGGGGCCCCAGCTGAGTGACACGCTCCGCGCGCTCTGCGGCGGTGTCTCGTCATTCGCCGCACAGACCGATGGGGTCACCATCACGGTCCGTGATGTGGCGCCGCGCGGGATCCTCGTGCTCGACGAGATCTGCAAGCTCTCGCTGGCGAGCTACGGGGATCACCGGCACGAACGCGAGTCGGCCAGTTGGCGTCGCGGTCGTCAGGAGACGCTGCTCCCGCTGCTCGATCCTGAGGGGGTCGTGACGGCCGTCGCCGCGAAGGACGCGGTGCCGCTCCGCATCGAGACGCACAAGCTCGCGGTGCTTTCCACAGGCGCCTTCGCAATGCTGCCGACCGGCCACCCGATCACGAGTCGGACGCTCACCGAGGTCGGCTTCCTGCCGGAGCTTGCAGACCGCGTGGGGAGCGTCGTGTCGCTGCCGGGCGTAGACGCGCGAGTGCGCACGCACCTCGTTCAGGTTCGGCAGAGCGCCTACGACGCACTGGCGCGAGCGCTCGGGGTCCCGGACGCCCTCGTCGCGCTGTCCGATGCCGCCTCGAGCCTTGACATCGAGTCATTTGCCGGCCCGCGCAGCCTGGCCCACGCGGTCGAGGGGATCGCCTGCGACCGGATCGTGCGCGCGCTCCTCCCGTGACGACGTCCCATTTCCCACTGGAAGCGAGGAGGACAGCATGACGAACACGCGGTTCCCGTGCGACACGACCCCCACCCGGATCGGCGAGAGTGCGCAGGGCACGGTGGTGGTGGCCAGCATCGACCGCCGCACGACGAAGGACGGCAAGCCGTACGCGGTGATCGGCCTGGCGAACGCGTTGGGCAAGACGACGGTGCGCGTGTGGTCCGACCGCCTCGACGAATGGCGCGACGTCGGCGTCGGCACGCCGCTCCATGTGCGATGCTCCGCGGTGTCGTCATTCCCCGACGGCCTCGCGTGGAGTGTCGACGACCTCGCGATCCTGGCCGCCACGCACCCGGTGGCCGAGGAGAGCGTGCCTCCGTGCCCGGTGTCGGCAGAGCGCCTCTACGACCGCACGCGCGCGCTCCTAGAGCGTTGCTCGCCGGCGGCACTCGCGCTGCTTCACGTCCTGCTGCACACGGCACTCGAGTGGGGGGATGGGTTGCGTGAGACCATCGCAAACCGCTGGCGGCGGTGGCCGGCCGCCGTAGGGCATCATCACGCCGTGCGGCACGGGCTCTGGTGGCATTCCGTGCAGGTCACCGAGGGGGCGCTCGCGCTCGCGAGCGTGTTGGACGGTGATGGCCCGGTGTCGCTCAACACCGACGTCGTGGTGCTCGGCGGTCTCCTGCACGACGCGGGCAAGATCGACGAACTGCGTGCCGGTGGTGGAATCGGCGACGCCGGTCGACTGGCCACGCACATCCTGTGGGGCGCCGTGCGCCTCAAGGAGGCGCTGACTCGGGCAGAGCACGCTGGCTTCGTGATGACGCCCGAGCAAGGCACCCTCTTCGACGATGTCATGCACGTGGTCGCGAGCCACCACAATCTGGCCGAGTGGGGCTCGAATGTGCGCCCCGCGTCCCGAGAGGCGTGGCTCCTTCACGCCGCGGACTTGGCCTCGGCGCATGTCGAGAAGGGGGCGCAGGCCGCGAGGTCCGGAACGAGGGTCGCTGAGCACTGGGTGCAGCCCGTCGGCGGATGGGCGCGCGATGCGGTCCGCATCACGCCGGTGGCGAGCGACCGGTGTGCACCCGACGCGGTGCTCCCGACTATCGCGTGCCTCGTGGCGGACGACGTGCCTCCGGCCCCGCCGCCTGTGGTGACCGCAGCCCCCCCGAGCGGTCAGGACACGCTCCTGTCGTTGCTGGTCCCATTCCCCTCCGACGCGGAGACCCGAGCATGAGCACCACCCCCTCGTTGCCCCCCGCCCCCTCCAAGGCGATCACCGTCGACGCGCTCACCGGCGCCTACCTCCTGCGCGCGTTGCTGGACTCGGATCTGGCCCGCGGCCGCTCGCCGAACCCTCGCGTTGCCCGGTGGGCGGCGGACCTCCGCGAGACGCTCCGTGAGGTGCTCCCCGAGGAGACGGTGCGGCTCGTCGACCAGCAGGTCGAGGAGCTGGCGGGGGCGGTGGTACAGTCGGTGTGAGGCAGCGACCCCTCTCCGCACGACGACGTCACAGAAGAGCGCAGGCCCCCATCCTGCCCCAGCTTCCCCGGCGACGAGCGCTGGGTTGGAGTTGGCGCACGGATGGGGGCCGTTCTTGTCAGGTGGCGCGCGCTGCCTCAGTCGGGCTCTGTAGCAAGCGCTGGCATCCAGCGTTCCTCAGCGTTCTGCTGAAGGCCCCATGTGGTGCACAGCGCGCGAGCCAGTTCACTCGCCTCGGCAATGAGCTTCCAGCGCATTGCGCGAAAGAGAAGCGCAGCCACCTGTTCGTCATCCCAGCCGGAGAACGCGGCCTTCTGACGGGCAGCGTCGTGACGCATGGCCTGCATCAGTGTCGGGCAGAGCATGCGAACGCGCGACATCAGGTTGAACCGTTCCTGGAGGTACTCGGGCACACGGATACGTCCCGCTCGCGCGACACGCTTGCCGCGACGCGAGGCAGTGCTCGTATCTCCCTCCTTGCGCCGTTCGCGGAATCGCTGCTGACGGATGCGCACCTTTTCGCGCGCCTCCCAGTTGTCCTGCCGTTCGTAGAATGCCTGCGTGAGCTTGTTGCGCGAGCCCCCAGCCGCATTCAGACGGCGCGCATGCTCCTCGAGCAGGTTGTAGATGGTTCGCCGGCTGACACCGAGGCGCCGCGCCGCCTCGGACGCACCGAGTTGCTCGTAGAGAGCGACCGCCTGTAGGAGTCGAGTCCCGTGGGCGAGCGGCCCATCGGATGGCCTGCCAGACCGCCGACGCGTGCGAGGGGGCGTCCCGGCACGGCTTCTAGTCGAGGGGTCCTTTCTCGCCGACGGCATCTGGAGACGGGGACGGAGACGGGGAGGACGCGAGAAACAGATGAGTGCTCTGTTGGAGACTCCACTGGAGGAGGAGCGCCATACACCTGTGAAGATAACGACGCTTCGGGGACCTAGGCTGCCGGCATGACCTTCGCTGCCGGCCCGATGCACACGCCTGCCCCTTCCCAGCCCCAGTCGGTCACCGGACTCGGCCGTTGGGCTAGTTCGCCCGCCCGGGGGATGCGTGCGGAGGGCTTGGACGGTGGGAGTGCCGACATGCCGGACCGACCGCTCCACGCCGAGGATGCTCACGGAGAACTGGTCGCCCTTGCCGACGTCGCCGCGTGTGTGGACGCGGTGCTGAGTCGGTACCCGGACATGCTGTTGCAGGACGCGCGGGCCAGCTGGCTGCGTGACCAGATCGCGCGGCAGATTCTCGAAGAGGTTGCGGGGCTCCAGCGTGCAGTTGCCAGCACGCCTTCGGTCCTGGCTCAGGATCCTACGGCCCCGAGCACCAGCGAGGGGCACCGACGTCGCGACCTGGTCGAGCCGTCGACGACCCCGGGCACACTTGAGCGAACGACCGCAGCGCCGTCGGCCTCGGCCAGAGTCCTCCTGAATGGGTCCCCGGACGCGAGCCCACCCGTCCACTCGCAGGCCCCCGCGCAAGGCGAAGACTCGTCCTTCGCCCTTGCCGAATCCCCGATGCCTAGCGACACGCCAGCATCGAGTTGCGCGGCGGCGTCCGAACAGGAGCCGGCGCCCCCCCGCGCCACACCGCACGCTGTGAGTACCGCGGACGCCATCGCCATGCGATGGCAGGCGCTCTTCCCGCGGGAGCGCACGGCAGGTGGCGACAGGTTCGAGATCGCCGCTGCCGTCGGTATCCCACGCGCACGGGTCTACCGCCGTTCATGCCCCGCCGTCGCCTCGTCCGATTCCGGCATCTCGCCCCCTGCGGACGCCGCCTGACCATCGAAGAACTCGCCGACCGCCCCACTGCCCGCGTGCGGTGGTGGGACGCCTCCCTCAACCGCTGGATCACCCGCTCCCTCGACATGCCTGCTCGCGACGACCAGGGCCGGATCACCCCCGCGTATCGCGTGGCGCTCGCCAAGCGCGCCGAAGAGCGCGCGCGTAGCACCGATGATGTTGGCCCGGCAGAGACTGCAGTGCGCCGTGCCACGTTGCACGATGCGCTCGAACTCGCCGTGCACCCGACGCTTGGCAAGGTCCACGACGAGGACAGCCAGCAGCCGCGTGAGTGGCGCCGCGCCATCGAGGAGGTGCGCGCCATCCTGGACGTGCAGCGCCCGCTCGAGGACCTCGGTGGCTTCGACTCCCTGCTGCTTGCGAGCTCGATTCTGCTCCGGATCGGGGCTGGCTACACCCAGGGCGAATGGCAGGAGCACCTGGAGGCGGCGCGCACCCGACTCGGCCGAGCGCAGCTCACGGTTGAGGACCTCGTCGACGCGTTCCGCCGTGTGGACGGCCCCAAGGTTGATTTTGGCACCGGCCAGTGGGCGATGCGCTCCGTGGAACTGGTCCGCGCGATGCTCAATCACGCAGCAACGGTGCGACCGGCGGAGTTCCGAAGCGCCCAGAACTTCCGTCCGCTCAGTGACCTGCGCGACCGTCTCAAGCAGCTGGCGAAGTCGGTGGGGGGCGCTCTCGACGAGAGCGTGGCGCAGGGGCGTCCGCCACTTCCGTTCGCGCGCGCCGTGATGACGTATCTCAGTGACCCGAGGCAGCGCATTCACTCCCTGCTCGCGCTCGCGGTGACGGACGACGCCACCGGTCGGGTGCGTCGGTCGCACATGGGCGTGGGCCCCGACGGCGTGTTGCGCTTCCGACCGACGAAGCGTGATGGCAGCGTCCCCACCAACACCAAGGGTTCGCTTGCCGGCTGGAAGCCCATGCCGTGCCGCGACTCATCCGACCTGCTGCTCGCCCTCATCCGGCACTGGTACCCTCAGCAGGAAGCGGCCTTCCTCGCCGACCCGAAGGCGAACGACTACCTCTTCCTGCACGACCTCTCGTGGGACGGACAGACGCTCGCGCACGCGCCGGGCACCACGTGGCGCGCCATCGACTCGCGCTTTCGCCTCTTGCTCATCCTGGGCATCGAGAACCGGCTGACCCAATACCACCGGCTCACGGCGAACGACGTGCAGCTCACCGAGGCGGGCTACCTCGTCGTGCGCTCACAGGAGAAGGGGACGAAAGGCATGTCCGACCTCTTCCTGGCGGAGATCCAGGTGGAGTGGCTCGAGTTCGAGATGCGCTGTGGCTACCTGCGCGAGGCACATGCCGCGCTGCGCGCGGGCCAGATCGAGAACTACGCGCTGTTCCCGCCCGGTCCCCTGGTGCGAGGGCGCATGCCGCTGGCGGACTTCGCGCCCGCGCCGCACGACGACTCGACGCTCGCCGGCTGGAACACGAAGCTGATGGAGATCATCGGCATGCCGAAGACGCCGCAGACCAACTTGCGCGTCTGGCGCCGCCTGTTCGCGGACGTCTATCGCTCGTGGCAGATCCCCCCCGACGTCCACGAGGCCCTCACGGGGCACGACCCCGTGCGTGTGCGCGGCACCGTGGCGCGTGACCACGCGGGCGGCGTGGATCGCGACTCGTCGCTCCGCGTCTACCTCAACCCGAGCGACCACGACCTCTTGGTGCTCGCCGCGCGCGTCATGCAGCATGCGCGAACGGACTTCGCCGCCACCGGCGCACGGTGCCCCAAGCTGGTCTGAGTCCGTGCTGTCGCCACAGCAAAGCGCCCGCCCTGTCGGAGTGACAGGGCGGGCGCTTGACCATCACAGGGGGGCGTTCGGCGCAATCTGAGGACGCAACCGTCACCAAAACCGTCACCGAGCCCTTCCATTCAGCTTCGACTCGAATCTGCAAGTGGTTGCCAGCTCGAATCTTCCACAGTCGGGACGGCGGGATTCGAACCCGCGACCCCCTGAACCCCATTCAGGTGCGCTACCGGGCTGCGCTACGTCCCGCCCGCGGCACCGGCGAACCGGGCT
>JALOPO010000142.1 GCA_025453855.1 Gemmatimonadaceae bacterium | reverse complement strand
GGCATCTACCACGTGGTGGACGTCGCCACCGGCCGGGTGACGCGACTCGCCACGCCCGGGCTCGTGCAGCGTGCCGCGACCCCCGCCGGCCCCGACTTCCTGAGCACCGGCCTGGCCAGCGGTGCGGCCGATCCCGACCTGCAGCAGTTCGCCAAGTTCGACGCCACCGGGAGCAAGGTCGCCTTCGTGCGCGCCAACGATCTCTGGGTGCGCGACCTCGTCGCCGGCACCGAGACACGCCTCACCACCGACGGCTCCGACGACATCATCAACGGCACGTCGCCGATCGTCGACGAGACGTCGGCGCTCTACCCGCGCGTCTCGTCGCTGCGCTATCCCAAGGCCGGCGAGGCGAACGCGCGCGTCACGCTCCACGTCATCGACGTGGCCACGAAGACGCGCGTGCCGCTCGCGGTCGGCCCCGACACCGGGCAGTACGTCACGCGCCTCGAGTGGCTCTCCGCCGACTCCATCGCCGTGCAGCGGCTCCCGCGCCGGCAGGATCGCCTCGACCTCCTGCTCGTCAGCGCGCGCACCGGCACCGGGCGCACCGTCGTCAGCGACAGCGACAGCGCGTACGTGAACGCCGAGGGCGAGCCCGTGGTCTGGCTCGATGGCGGCGCGCGCTTCCTGCTGCGCAGCGATCGCTCGGGCTGGCAGTCGTACTGGCTCTTCGATCGCGCCGGGACCGCCATCCGTCGCCTCGGTCCCGACAAGGCCGACGTCGTCGACCTGCTCGCGGTCGACGAGCGGCGCGGCGTGGCGTACATGAGCGTCGCCGAGCCGAGCCCCACGCAGCGGCAGCTCTGGGCGGTGCCGCTCGACGGGCGCGCGCCCACGCGCCTCACCGACGGCACCGGCACCGTGAGCGCCGACGTGAGCCCGACGGGCGCCTTCGTCTTCACCGCGCAGTCCGCACTCGGCACGCCGGCCACGGTCGCGCTGCGCGCGCTGCCGCGCTTCACCGTGGTGCGCACCGTCGCCGACAATGCCGCGCTGCGCACGAAGGTGGCGGGGCTCGGCGTGCGCACCGAGCGCTTCCGCGTCCCCATGCCCGACGGCACCGAGCTCGATGCCTATCGCATCGTGCCCCCGGACTTCGACGCGACGGCGAAGCATCCGGTGCTCATGCACGCCTATGGCGGGCCGGCGTCGCCGCAGGTGAACGACACGTGGGGCGGCTCGCGCTTCCTCTGGCACGCGATGCTCGCGCAGCAGGGCTACGTGGTCGTCGTGGTCGACAATCGCGGCGCGGCGTGGCGCGGGCGCGACTTCCGCAAGGTCACGCAGTACCGGCTCGGCCTGCAGGAGACCGCCGACCAGCTCGACGCCATCCGCTGGCTCGGCACGCAGCCGTGGGTCGATGCGAAGCGGATCGGCTTCTGGGGATGGAGCTTTGGCGGCTACCTCACGAGCATGGTTGCGGCGAAGGGGGGTGACC
Source organism: Gemmatimonadaceae bacterium (assembly GCA_025453855.1). Taxonomy (GTDB): domain Bacteria; phylum Gemmatimonadota; class Gemmatimonadetes; order Gemmatimonadales; family Gemmatimonadaceae; genus JALOPO01. The sequence continues at coordinate 7,438 of JALOPO010000142.1, read as the reverse complement.
TGGTGCGCGCGGCGATCGCCGTCGCGCCGGTCACCGACTGGCGCTACTACGACAGCATCTACACCGAGCGCTTCATGTGGGTGCCGCAGGCGAACGGCGCGAACTACCTCGCCACCGCGCCGATCAACGCCGTCGACGGGATCACGGCGCGCTTCCTCCTCGTCCACGGCACCGGCGACGACAACGTGCACGCGCAGAACGCGCTCGTGCTCGCGAACCGGATGGTCGCCGCCAACAAGCCGTTCGAGCTCCTGCTCTACCCGAACCGCACGCACTCGATCAGCGGCGGCATGACGACGCTGCACCTCTACGCGGCCTTCACGCGCTTCCTCAAGGAGCACCTGTGAGCGCCGCGCGCGCCCGCACGGGCGCGCGGGCGCGGCACCACGCGACGCTCGTGCGCACCGCACTCGCCTGCGCGGCGCTCGTGGCCTGCGCGCCGTCGCGCCCCGCGGGCACGCCGGCGCCCGCCGACAGCGCCGCCGCGCGACGCACCGCCGACTCGCTCGCCGAGGCGCGCGAGCGACGGCGCATCGGCGGGGAGATGGTCCGCACGCAGCCGCGCACGCCGCGCGCGGCCTGGCAGTGCGCGTCGCAGCCGGTGCGCCCGCTCCCCGTCCCCGCCACACGCGCCGAGCGCACCGGCTTCTGCGAGACGTCGAGCAGCGCCGATGTCGCGACCTTCCTCGCCGAGCTGCGCCCGCGCGTCGCCGCCGGCCGCACGCTCGTCGTCGACACCATCGGCACGACCACCGCCGGCCGCCCGCTGCTGCGCGCCGTCGCCTGCGGCGGCACGAGCTGCCCCGACCTCGTGCGCGCGCCGGCGCGCCCGGTGCTCTGGCTGCAGGGCAACATCCACGGCGGCGAGGTGGAGGGAAAGGAGGCCGCGCTCGCGCTCCTGCGCGACCTCGTCGCCAGCGCGGCGCCCAACGCGCTCGATTCGCTGGTGCTCGTCGTCGTCCCCAACTACAACGCCGACGGCAACGACGCGCTCGCGCCGCAGGCGGTGCAGCGCACCGAGCAGCACGGGCCGGCGATCGTCGGCCAGCGCCCGAACGGCGCGAACCTCGACCTCAATCGCGACTACATCAAGGCCGAGGCCCCCGAGACGCGTGCCATGCTGCCGTGGCTCGCGCGCGGCGTGATCGACGTCTTCGTCGACCTGCACACCACCGACGGGAGCTATCACGGCTACGCGCTCACCTGGGCGCCGTCGCTCCATCCGGGTGCGCCGCTCGCCCGCTTCACGCAGGACACGCTCCTCGCCGGGATCCGCGCCTCGCTCCGCGCCCGCGGCGTCGAGACCTTCCCGTACGGCAACTTCTCGGCCGAGTACGGGCGCGAACCGCTCACCGACTCGGTGAAGTCGGGGTGGTGGACGTACGATCATCGCCCGCGCTTCGGCACCAACTACGTCGGGCTCACGGGCGGGATCGCGATCCTGAGCGAGGCGTACTCGCACGATCCGTTCGCGCGCCGCGTGGAGGCGACGCGCGCCTTCCTCGACGCGATCGTCTCGCGCGTGGCCAACGATCCGTCGATCATGCGGCGGGTGCGCGGCACGCGTGCCGCCCTCGCCGCCGGCCGCGGCGTGCGCACCCTCGCCCTCGCCAGCCGCCTCACCACCACGCCGCGCCTCGACACGGTGCTCGTGGAGGTGCTCGTCGCCGATCCCGACTCCAGCAATCCGGAGCCGGGGGTCGCGCGCGGCGTGCGCCGCACCGGACGCATGCTCGCGCAGCGCATGCCGGTGCGCGATCGCTTCGAGGTGGTGCAGGGGAGCACGCTCCCGAGTCGCGGCTGGGTGGTGGAGCGGCAGGACACCGCGCTCGTCGCGCTCCTCCGCCGGCACGGCGTGCCGCTCGTCGCGCCGGTGCGCAGCGAGGAGCTGCGCGGCGAGGAGTTCGTGGTCGACTCGCTGGTGCAGGCGGCGCGCCCCTTCCAGGGACATCGCGAGGTGCGCCTCACGGGGCGCTGGCGGAGCGTCACGCTCGCGGTGCGCGGCGGCCATGCGCTGGTGGCCGCGCAGCTCCTCGAACCCGAGAGCGACGACGGGGCGGCGACGTGGAACGTGCTCGACGCGCGACTCGCGCTAGGGCGCCCCTTCCCGGTCCGCCGCATCGGCGACGGCCTCCCCGACCGCGGCACCCGGAGCGGCGCCGCCCGGCGCTGACGGTGCAGCCCCCCGCGCGGCGCACGGCCGCGCCGGGGGGGATGGGGTAGATTGGGATGCTCCGCGCCCGGCGCCGCATGGCCGACGGGCGGCGACCCGATCACACCCCCGACGGCATGCTCCGCAGCGCCCTCCTCTACCTCTCGAACCAGCAGCAGGTCTTCGACTTCGTCCGCCACAACGGCATGGCGAAGTCGTTCGCATCGCGCTTCGTCGCCGGCGAGACGGTGGAGTCCGCGGTCGCCGCCGTGCAGGAGCTGAACGCGAAGGGGATCACCGCCTCGCTCGACCTCCTCGGCGAGAGCACCACGAAGGAGTCCGAGGCCTACGCCGCGCAGCGCGAGTACCTGCGGCTGCTCGACCTCATCCACGAGCGCCGCCTCGACGCCAACGTGAGCGTGAAGCTGACCGCCATGGGGCTGGACGTCGCGGACGCGCTCTGCGTGCAGGTCACGCGCGGCATCCTCGATCGCGCGAAGCAGTACGGCACCTTCGTGCGGCTCGACATGGAGTCGAGCGCGTACACGCAGCGCACGCTCGACCTGTTCGAGCGCCACTTCTGGCCGGACTATCCCGCCAACGTCGGCATCGTGCTGCAGAGCTACCTGTATCGCACGCCGAAGGACGTCGAGCGGGCCAACGAGCTCGGGTGCCGCGTGCGCATCTGCAAGGGCGCGTACAAGGAGCCCGAGTCGGTCGCCTTCCCCGACAAGGCCGACGTCGACCGCACCTACGTGGAGTGCATGCGCGCGCTCATGGCGCACGGCAACTACCCCGGCATCGCCACCCACGACGAGGCGATCATCGCCGAGGCGCGGCGCTTCGCGCAGGCCGAGGGGATCGCGCGCGACCGCTTCGAGTTCCAGATGCTCTACGGCGTGCGGCGCGACCTGCAGGAGCAGCTCGTGCGCGACGGCTACCGGATGCGCTGCTACGTGCCGTTCGGGACGCAGTGGTATCCGTACCTCATGCGCCGCCTCGCCGAGCGCCCGGCCAACGTGGCGTTCATGACCGGCAACGTGATCCGCGAGTGGCTCGGCGGCCGCTCGAGTCAGTGATGCGGCGGTGGTCGCGCGCGGTGCGCGGGGGACGCGTGCAGCCGTGAGCGGCCGGCACCTCGCCCCCGACTTCACGCGCGGCGACGTCGACACCATCGGCGGCTACGCCGCGGTGCACGCGCGACCGGCCGCGTTCGACGGGAGCGACGGCTTCGCCTACTCGGTGGAGCTCTGCGTCGACGCGGTGCGCGACGGCGAGCGCGCGTACGGTGCATACCTCCTCTTCCTGCGCTGGCGGCGGATCGGCAGCAGCGGCGTCGCGGGACATGTCGAGACGCCCTACCTCGCCTGGGGCGACACGCCGGCCGAGGCGCTCGCACGCCTCGGCGCGCTCCCGCTGCAGGACGCGCGCGAGCTCCTCGAGCTGCGCATCGCGGCGAGCGAGCCGGTCACGCCGCGTCCGTGGTGGGACGCGATGCGCGCCGACGACGGCGACGGAGGCGCCGCGTGATCCCCGGCGTCGTGCTCGGCGGCACGGGCGGCGTCTGGCGCGTGCGCGCCGACGATGGGCGCATCGTCGAGGCGGCGCTGCGCGGGCGGCTCAAGAAGCACGAGGACTTCAAGGCGCGTGAGGCCAGGCTCGCGCGCGAGGGGAATCGCGGGGCGGCGGCCCGCGTGCGCGGCCGCACGCGCGTCGACACGCGCAGCGCCGAGGAGGTGGAAGCGGCGCCGCAGAAGCTCGCCGTCGGCGACGCGGTGCAGCTCGAGCACGATGCGGAGCGCGATGCGTGGGCGATCGCCACCATCGAGCCGCGCCGCTCGCAGCTCGCGCGACGCACGCCGGGCGGCGGCTACGGCGAACGCATCGTCGCCGCCAACGTCGACCAGGTGCTCGTCGTGTTCGCGGCCGCGAATCCCGATCCGCACCCGCGCATGCTCGACCGCTTCCTCGTCATCGCCGAGTCGAACGGGCTGAGCGCGCACGTGGTGATCAACAAGGCCGAGCTGGTGGGGACGGCGCGTGTGCGCGAGCGCTTCGCCGACTACGCCGCCGCCGGCTACGTGCTGCACGTCACGAGCACCGTCAGCGGCGACGGGCTCGCGCCGTTGCGCGATGCGCTCGCGGGGCGCACGACCGCGCTCAGCGGGCCGAGCGGGGTGGGGAAGTCGTCGCTCATGAACGCGATGTTCCCCGGCCTCGCGTTGCGCGTGGGCGAGGTGAGCGCGAGCGTCAACAAGGGGCGCCACACGACGGTGGGGGCGCTGCTGCATCCGCTCCCGGGTGGCGGCTTCGTCGTCGACACGCCGGGGCTGCGCGAGGTCGGCATGTGGGGGCTCGAGCCCGAGCACCTCGACGAGCACTTCCCCGAGTTCCGCCCGTACCGCCTCGAGTGCCGCTTCGCCGACTGCACGCATCGCGTGGAGCCGGGATGCGCGGTGCGCGAGGCGCTCGAGGCCGGCCGCATCGGCACGGCGCGCTACGAGAGCTACGTGAAGATCCGCGGCGAACTCGAGGCCGACGTGCCGCCGTGGGAGTGGTCGTGATCGACACGCCCGACTCGGCTGCCACCGCGCCGCGCGCGCGGGCACCGCTCCTCTGGATCATCGGCGGCGCCCTCGCGATCGCCGCCGTCGGCATCACGATGCGTGCGCTCGATCCCGCCCCCGATCCGACGCTGCGTACGCAGGATCCCGCCGTGGCCGAGGCGCGCGAGGCGGTCCGCGCCCTCGTCGTGCGCGACGAACGCGGCGCGACGGTGCCGTTCGCGTTGCCCGGACGGCCGCACGTGCTGATGGTCAACTCGACGTCGTGCGGCTTCTGTCGCGAGGCGCTGCGCGACATGGCGCAGCTGCAGGGCACGGGCGGTGTGCGCGGCCTGCGCGTGGTCACGCTCGAGGGAGCGGCCGAAGGAACGCGCATGCTGACCGCCGCCGGCGTGCGGGGCGCCTTCTCGTCCGGGCCGGTCGGGGAGCAGGATCAGGTGCTGCTCACCTTCCGGATCCCCGGCACGCCGGTGCTCGCCCGCACCGACAGCGCGGGACGCATCGTGGAGACGGTGCCCGGCTATCCGGGGCGGGCACTCCTCGAGCGCTGGCGCCAGGTGCTGCTCGCCGAGTAGCAGGTGGATCGCCGCGGAGCCACCGGAAACACGGCCCCCGCGACGGCGTACGATCGCAGGACCCTTCCGGAGACACTCGTGCATCGCCCGCTCGCCACGCTGTTCCTCCTCGCGGCCGCCACTCGCGCCCTCCCCGCGCAGACGATGGGCGACTACGCTCGCTGCCTGCGCGGTGCGGGCGATGCGCCGGCGCGTGCCGCGTTCGAGCAGCAGGCGCAGCGCGCGCCCGGCACCGCGGCCGGCGAGTTCGCGGCCGGGTGCGTCGACTTCGCGCGGCAGCAGTGGGAGTCGGCCGCCGCGCACTTCGAGCGCGCCAGCAACGCCGCGCCCACCAGCAGCGCCGCCTTCACGATGTGGGGCAACGCACTCGGCTCGTGGCTCCCGTCGGCGAGCATGTTCAGCAAGGTGAAGCACGGCGGCACGGTGCGCACCGCCTTCGAGCGCGCGGTCGCGATCGACGGGACCAACCTCGATGCACGCAACGGCCTGCTGCAGTTCTACCTGCAGGCGCCGGGCATCGTCGGCGGCGACAAGCGGAAGGCGCGCGACCAGGCCGACGCGATCGCGAAGGTCGACCCGTGGCGCGGCTTCTCCGCCCGGCTCACGGTCGCGCGCGCGATGCGTGACACGGCGCTCGTCACGCGCACCCTCGTCGACGCCACCACCACCTGGCCCGACTCCGCCGCGCCGTGGCTCGCGCTCGTCGCCGCGCAGGCCGACGCGCGCAATGCCGGCGCCGCCTTCGCGACCGTCGATCGCTGGACGAAGGCGCGCCCCGGCACGCCGGCGATCAACTACGCGATCGGCCGCGTCGCGGCCGTCACCGGGCAGCAGCTCGACCGCGGTGAGTCGGCGCTCCGGGCCTACCTCGCCGCCGCGCGCCGCCCCGGCGATCCCGGCGTCGCGGTCGCCCAGCACCGACTTGGTCAGGTGCTCGAGGCCGCCGGAAAGCCGGCGGAGGCAAAGGTCGCGTACCAGGCGGCGATTGGTGCCGATCCTGCATACAAGCCCGCTCGGGAGGCGCTCGCCCGGCTCGATTGAGTCGGGTGAATCAAGGCGACGCCTCGCGTGCAACGATCCCGGCGCGATGCTGTCTTGACAGGTCATGGGGGCGCCCCCTAGGCTGCCGCGTCCAGCCCCCACTCGGTCCCACTCGGCATGAGCGCTCCGGTCCTGCCCACGCCCGAGCTCGCCCTGCAGTCGGTCCCGGCGCCGCACCCCGGGACGCGACGCGTCGGTGTCGCCCTCACCGCCCTCGCCATCGTCGGGACGGTGCTGGCCATCGTCACCGCGCAGCAGCACAGCTGGCTCTGGGTGGTCGTCTACGCCGGGATCGCCGTCACCGCCTGGAACACGTGGCGGGCACGGCGCTGGGCGCGACCGGCGGTCGTCGCACTCGCGCTCCTCGGCACCGTGCCGCTGGCGGCGGGGCTCGTGGTCGGCGATCGCGAACCGCTCCCCATGTTCGTCTTCGGCGGCGCGATCGTGCTCCTCGTGACGTCCGCCGCCACGCTCCTCACCCACCCGGCGCGCACCTGGTTCGCCGGCGCGGCAGCGCGGCGCACCCTCGGCGACTGACCCCTCGGCCGCTGACGCGTCCGGCGACCGAACCGGGCGACGGCGACCGCGCCCGGGGACCGCGATCAGCGGCTCCGCACCGTCCCCAGCCCGCCGTCGACCCCGATCACCTGCCCGGTCACCCAGCGCGCGTCGTCGCGATCGAGCAGCCAGGCGATCGACGCCGCCACGTCGTCGGCCTCACCGAGCATCCCCAACGCGTGCATCGCGGTGCTCGCCTGCTCCGCCGCCGCGCTCCCGGTGATGCGCGCGGTGAGCGGCGTGCGCACGAGGCCCGGCGCGACGCAGTTCACGCGGATCGCCTTCGGCGCATAGCTCGCCGCCGCCGCCAGCGTCAGGCCGATCACGCCCCCCTTGGCGGCCGCGATCGCCTCGTGATTCGCGAGGCCGATGCGTGCCGCCGCCGAGGCCACGAGCACGATCGCGCCGCCCGCGGGATCCGCATTCGCCATCATCACGCGCGTCGCGGCCCGCACCACCGCGAAGCTCGAGCGCAGGTTCACCGCCACGACCTCCTCGAACTCCTCGGGGCGCGTGAGGTGCGCCGGCTTGAGCAGCAGCGAGCCGAC
>JALOPO010000141.1 GCA_025453855.1 Gemmatimonadaceae bacterium | reverse complement strand
CGTCCTCATGGGGCGGTCGTACCCGCGCCGCTTCCTCCGCCTCTGGGCGGTGGCCTGGCTCGGCGAGGCGATGTACGCGGTGAGCTCGACGCTCGCGCTGCTGCTGCGCACCCGCGAGAACGGCCTCCCGCTCAGCCTCCTCCTCACGCTCCTCGGGCAGTGGGGCGGCTACCTCTCGGTGACGCTCATCCCGCTCGGGGCGTGGGCGATCCGCAGCGGACCCGGCGACATGCGCCCGATCGTGCGACGTGCGATCATCGCCGCCTTCATCGCCGCGGCGCTCGCCACCTTCGCGGTGCCATGGAGCGATCCCTCGGCCAGTGCGCTGCGCTTCGATCCCTCGGCCAGTGCGCTGCGCTTCGCGGTGCGCGTCGCGCTCGAGCGCTTCATGAGCGCCAGCTCGCTGGTGCTCGCGGCCTGGTTCATGTGGCAGGTGGCGCGACGTACGCCGCGGCAGGGCTATCGCTGGCTGGCGGCGGTCCTCGTCGCGATCGGCCTCTTCCGGCTGCAGTACGTGTTCGTGGGGCTCGCCGGCATCCGCGAGGTCACCATGGGGAGCGCCTCGGTCTACTTCGCGCTCCTGCCGTTGTTCGAGACGCTCCTCCTGGCGGCGTTCGGCGTCAGCACGGCCATCGCGGTCGTGGAGGACGAAGGGTTGCAGGCGCGCGAGGCGGTCGAGCGACAGCTCGAGGCGGAGCGCATCGCCAACACCTCGGTGGCCTCGCTCGCCTCGGCGCTCTCGGCGATCCCCGACCAGGTGGTGGTGCTCGACGTGCACGGCGCGGTGCAGGCCTGGAACACCGCCTACGAGGATGGCGCGGCGCGCCTCGGCCTCGGGCCACCGGTGGTCGGCCAGCGTTTCGAGGACCAGCTCCCGCCCGGCGCACGCGAGGAGTGGGCTCCACGCCTCGCCGAACTCCTGGCCGGCATGCCGCTCGCCTTCGAGTCCGACCACGGCACCGCCGGTCGCGAGACGCCGCGCAGCTTCGACATCAGCGCGCGTCCCATCCTCGACGGCGACGTCGTCTCGGGGGCGGTGATCGTCTGTCGCGACGTGACCGCCCGCCGGGCGCTCGAGGCGCGACTGCAGCAGACGCAGCGCCTCGACACCGTCGGGCGCCTCGCCGGCGGCATCGCCCACGACTTCAACAACCTGCTCACCGCCATCCTCGGCAGCGTGAGCATGGCGCGCGAGACGCTCCCCGTCACCCATGAGGCGCAGTCGGACCTCGGCGACGTGCAGCTCGCCGCCGAGCGCGCAGCGCAGCTCACGCGGCAGCTCCTCGCCTTCGCGCGCCGCCACCCGGTGCAGCAGGAGTCGATCGACGTCGGCGAGCGCGTGGCGGTGATGGAGCGCATGCTCATGCGCCTGGTGGGCCCCAACGTGCAGCTCCGCATGCAGCTCGCGGAGTCGCTCTGGCCGGTGCGGGCCGACGCCACGCAGCTCGAGCAGGTGGTGGTGAACCTGGTGGTCAACGCGCGCGACGCGATGCCCAACGGCGGCACGCTCATGCTGCGGACCGCCAACCGCGTGGTCGACGCGCGCGAGTCGGCGAGCCTCTTCCCGCGTCCGCTCGCCGCCGGCGACTACGTGGAGATCATCGTCCGCGACACCGGCACCGGGATGGACGCCGAGACGCTCACGCACGCCTTCGAGCCGTTCTTCACCACCAAGCCGGTGGGCCAGGGGACGGGGCTCGGCCTCGCCATGTGCTACGGCATCATCCGCCAGCAGAACGGCGTGATCTGGCTGGAGAGCGAACCGGGGCGCGGGACCACGGTGCACATCCTCTTCCCGCGCTGGCACGGCGAGGTGGCGGCGCGCCCCGAGGTGGCGGCGCCCGCGCCCGCGCCGCAGCGGGCGGGGACGGAGACGGTGCTCCTCGTCGAGGACGAGCCGCAGGTGCGCGCCGTGACCGCCCGCACGCTCCGCGGCGCCGGCTATCGCGTCCTCGAGGCGACCAACGGGCGCGACGGGCTGCAGGTGGCGCGACGCGAGCGGGGCGCGATCGACATCGTCCTCACCGACATCGTGATGCCCGAGATGGGCGGGCGCGAGATGGTCGAGCTGCTGCGGCAGTTCGTGCCGCGCGTCGCCGTGCTCTACATGTCCGGCTTCACCGCGGGCGCGCTCCCGATCCCGACCGACGATCGCGAGGCGCGCCAGTTCCTGCAGAAGCCGTTCACGCCGGTCGCGCTGCTCGAGCGCATCCGCGTCCTCCTCGACGATCGCGACGCCGGCGAGCCGGTGCCGACGCTCCCCGTCTCCGCCTGACGACCCACGCATGCCGTTCACCCGTCGCACCCGCGCCACCGTCCGCGCGCTGATCCTCGGCGTCGCCTGTGCGGCCGGCGTGGCACCGCTCGCCGCGCAGTCCACGCCATCCGCCTGGAGTCGCGCCGGCACCGAGGGTGAGGCGCGCTTCCCCGGGTTCCGCTTCGCCGACGGCGGGCGTCTCGACACGCTGCGCGTGCACTACACGACGCTCGGCCGTCCGGTGCGCGATGCGGCGGGGGTGGTCACCAACGCCGTGCTCGTCCTGCACGGCACGGGTGGGAGCGGACGCGGCTTCCTGAACAACGGCTTCGCGGGCGAGCTGTTCGGCCCCGGCCAGCTCCTCGACTCGGCGACGTACTACATCATCCTCCCCGACGGCATCGGCCATGGCCGCTCGAGCAAGCCGAGCGACGGGCTGCGCGCGCGCTTCCCGCGCTACGGCTATCGGGACATGGTCACCGCGCAGGAACGGCTCCTGCGCGAGCAGCTGGGCGTGACGCGCCTCCGCCTCATCATCGGCACCAGCATGGGGTGCATGCATGCCTTCACGTGGGGGTGGATGTACCCCGGCGTCGCCGACGGCATGGTGCCGCTCGCCTGCCTCCCGACGCAGATCGCCGGGCGCAACCGCATGCTGCGCACGATGGCGATGGACTTCATCCGCACCGATCCCGAGTGGCAGGGCGGCGAGTACACGACCCAGCCGCGCGGCCTGCGCGCGGCGCTCGGTATCCTCTTCGTGATGAGCAGCGCGCCGCTCGTGCAGCAGGCGCAGGCCCCCACGCAGGGTGGCGCGGACAGCGTCATCCGCGCCTTCCTCGACGCCCGCGCGCGCACCACCGACGCCAACGACTTCCTCTACCAGCTCGACGCGTCGAGCGACTACGACCCCTCGCCCCACCTCGCGCGCATCGCCACGCCGATCCTGCACATCAACTCGCAGGACGACCTCATCAACCCGCCCGAACTCGGGATCGCCGAGCGGCTCGACGCGCAGCTCCCGCGCGCGCGCTTCATCAACCTCCCGATCGGGCCCGCCACGCGCGGCCACGGCACGCATTCCGTTCCCGTGCTCTGGCGCGACGCGCTGCGCGACTTCATGGCCACGCTCCCGCCGCGCTGACGCGCCGCTTCCCGCACCGTCCCGCCATGTCCTTCCTCCTGCGCCTCCTCGTCACCGCGGCGTCGCTCTGGGTCGCCACCAAGCTGGTCGACGGGATCCGATTCACCGGCGAGAGCTACCTCCCGCTGCTCGGCGTCGCGCTCGTCTTCGGCGCGGTGAACACGATCGTCAAGCCGGTGGCGAAGCTCCTCTCGTTCCCGGTCACGATCCTCACCCTCGGCCTCTTCCTGCTGGTGGTGAACGGGCTGATGCTCTGGCTGACCTCATCGCTCAGCGGCGCGCTCGGCCTCGGCTTCCGCGTGAGCGGCTTCGGCGCGGCGGTGCTCGGTGCGATCGTGGTCTCGATCACCGGCGCGGTCCTCGGCGCGCTCCTCCCCGACGGCGACGACGACTGACCGCATGCCGGGCGCGCCGCTGCTCGAGGCGCGCGGGCTGCGCGTGCACTACGGCGCCGGCGCACCGGCGCTCGATGACGTCTCCCTCTCGCTCGCGCCGGGGCTCACCGGGCTCCTCGGTCCGAACGGTGCGGGGAAGAGCACGCTCCTGCGCGTGCTCGCCACGCTGCAGCGCCCCGATGCGGGCGCGGTCACGATCGCCGGCGTCGATGCGCTCGCCGACCCGGACGCGGCGCGCGCGCGCATCGGCTACCTCCCGCAGGAGTTCGGCTTCCCGCCCGCGCTCACGCCGCGCGAGCTCCTCGACCACTTCGCGGTGCTCAAGGGCGTGATGCCCGCCGCGGCCCGCCGCGAGACGGTCGCCGCGCTCCTCGCGCGCGTGAATCTCGACGCGGTGCGCGATCGTCCCGTCAAGGCGCTCAGCGGCGGGATGCGACAGCGCCTTGGCGTCGCCGTGGCGCTCGTGGCCGCGCCACCCGTGCTCCTCGTCGACGAACCCACCGTGGCGCTCGACCCCATCGAGCGGCATCGCCTGCACGACCTGATCGTCGAGCTGGCGGCCGAGCGTGCGGTGCTCTTCAGCACGCACCTCGTCGCCGACGTCGAGGCGCTCTGCCGCGACGTGCTGGTGCTCCACCGCGGGCGCGTGGTGCGCCACGGCACCCCGGACGCGCTCGTGCGTGCGCTCCACGGGCGCACCTGGCGCGCGCGGGTCGCGCATGGCGACGCGGCCGCGCTCCGCTCGTCGCTGCGCGTGATCCGCGACCGGCTGGTGGCCGGCGACGTGGAGCTCACGGTCGTCGCCGAGCACGCGCCCGCGCCCGGATTTCACGCCACCGCCCCCGACCTCGACGACGTCTTCGCCGAGGCGATCGCGGCGTGACGCAGGCCGGCGGTGTGCTCCCGGCGGTCGCACCACCGCCGTCGCGTGGCGGGGCCGTCGCGCGAACGGCGGCCATCGCGCGGCTGGAGCTCGCGATCCAGCGCCGCGATCCGCTCACGGCACTCTATCCGCTCGTCCTCGGGCTGCTCGCCTTCGCGTACGCATCGGGCGGGCCGGTGGAGCTCGTGCCGTCGCGTGGTGCGGTCGCGCGCACGTCGCCGTGGGCGATCGCACTCGCCTGCACGGGGCTCGTCGCCTTCGGACAGGTGATCACGACGATGGTCGCCGCCACGGTCGTGCTGCGTGACCGCGCGGTGCGCATGGATGCGCTCCTCGCCACCGGGGCGCTGCGCACGCGCGAGTATCTCGCGGGCAAGCTGTGCGCCGCGTGCGTGGTGCTCGTGATCGTCTATGCCGCGATCCCGCTCGGCCTCTGGCTCGGCATCGCCGCCGGCGAGGGGCTGGCGAGTGCGTGCACCGTGCGTGCGCTCGACGCGGTGCTGCGCCCGTTCGTGGCGCTCGTGCTCCCGGTGATGGTCGGCGTCGGCGCGCTGCAGTTCGCGGCCGGCGTGCTCGCCGGGCGCCTCTGGCTGATCGTGGGGCAGGGGCTCGTCCTGATCTGGCTCTGGAGCGCGGCGCTCGGCGCGGCCGGCCGCGGCACGCGCGGCGCCGCACTGCTCGTCGATCCGTTCGCGAGCGCACCGCTGGTGGCGTCCACACTCGCGTGGCCCGACGCGATGCGCCGCAGCACGCCGCTCCCGCTCGACGCGGCCTGGGGCACCAATCGTGTCGCCTGGTTTGCGATCGCCGGCATGGCGCTCGCCCTCGCCTTCGCGCGCGGACGCATTGCGGCCGTGGCCGACAGCCGTGGTGGGCGCGGGCTCGGCGCGCCACGCGACGCAGTGAGGCGCGATCCGCGCAATGGAGCGTCCCGTGCGCCGCGCGACGAGGGCGGCGCACGGGGCACCGCCCACGTCGCGCGCGCGACCGCGAGCACCATCGCCGCCGACGCATGGCGCCGCACCGCACCGGCGGCGCCGCGCGTGTCGACGACCATCGTCGTGCTCGCGCGCCACACCGCGCGCTGGATGCTGCGCGACGCCGGCTGGCGCGTGCTGGCCGCCCTCGGCGCGC
>JALOPO010000140.1 GCA_025453855.1 Gemmatimonadaceae bacterium | reverse complement strand
GCCACGTCGTGCCACTCGCTGGTCGCGCCGCCGGTCCCGTGCAGGAGGAGCACGACCGGCCCCGCGCCGCCGATCTCGACGTGCCAGCGCAGCCCGTCGGCCTCCACGAGGTGCGAGCCCGGGGCGAGCGATGGTGCGGCGGACGCGGCGGTGCTCGACATGCGATGCTGGAAGCCCCGAAGCGCGGTGAAAGTGCCCGTCATCATGCCCCGACGGGGGGCACGCTCCGTTCCATGGGGGATGGGGCAGCGTGACGCACGACGCCCCGCCGGGCGCAGGGCTCGGCGGGGCGTCGTGGATACCGGTTCGACCGGGACGGCGCGCTCAGCGATTGGTGCGCGGCTGGGCGTTGCCCTGCGGTGCAGCCGGTGCCGGTGGCGGCGCGTCGACCGCGGGGGTCGGTGCGGCCGCCGGCGCCGCCGCGGCCGCACTGTCGGCTGCCGGGGCGGCCTCGGGCGCGGTGGCGGCGATCGCGGCACCGAAGGCGGGGAAGGGGACCCCGTTCCATTCGCTCCGACCCCAGACCGCCGGGTAGTCCTTCGTCATCTGCGCGCCGTACAGCGGCTTGTAGGCGTTGTTGTGGCAGGTGAGGCACTGGGCCTTGGGGGCGTCGCCCATGGGGCCCAGCCGCACCGCCGGGTAGACCGGGCGCAGCGGCGAGAGGTAGTTCTGGTTCAGGTCGCGCACCATGTAGATGCCGTGGTACGCCGTGACGCGGGCGGGGGGCGACTGCTCCCACCGGCTGAAGGCGCGCGAGTTGTGGCAGTACGTGCAGTTCACGTTCAGCGACTTGGACATGCTGATCATGAGCGCGTACGTGTACTCCGTCTGCTTCACGCTCGACCGGTTGGCGTTGGTCGGCCCCTCGGTCTGCGAGATCACGCGCGCGCCGTCGCGGTCCAGGTAGTGGCGCAGGTAGTCGTCCTGGTCGCCGTAGAACCAGAGGCCGTTGGGGAGCGGCTTGCCGCGGTGGCAGGTGTAGCAGGTCACGCCGGTGTTCTTGACGTGGGCGCTGTACTGCCCGTTGATGTGCCGCGTCATCTGGATCATGCGGCGCGCCACCAGCTTGGTGTAGATCGGCGTGCCGTCGTTGAGCGTGTCGGCCGAGAAGTTGGCGACGTTGTGGCAGTAGGCGCAGTTCCCCGTGCCGGCCACCCAGGTGCTGAAGGCGACCATGGTGCGGTTGAACTCCGCCACCGAGATGTCGTTCAGCACCTGCACGTTCTTCCATGGCAGCGGGCCTGGCGGCGACGTGCCGGCCGGTGGCAGCGACGTCGGGATGTTCGTCGCCGCGTACCGGACGTTCACGTCGTCCATGTCGTAGACCTGTTCCATCCCGGTGCCGCGCTCGCCCGACTGCACCGTCTCCTTCACCCCCCACTGGGCGAGCTGCGTCTTCTCGTTCCCCTTGCACCCCGCGAGGGCGAGGGCGGCGAGGGCGAGCCCGGCGAGCGGGCGCGCGGTGGCGCGGATCATGGGACCCTCACGAGTTCGACACGACGATTCATGCGGCGCCCCTCGGGCGTCTCGTTGGTCGCCCGCGGCTTCGTGTCGCCGAAGCCGTCGGTGCCGACGAGGCGCGTGCTGTCGACCTTGAACTCCTCGATCAGCCGCCCGCGCACGAAGATCGCGCGCGCCCTGGAGAGGTCGAGGTTCTTCGCCGGCTCACCCTGGCTGTCGGTGTGCCCCTCGACCATCACCTTGAGCTCCGGGTGCTGCTGCATGAGCGCCTGGATCTCGAGATACTGCGGCTGCGACTCGGGGCGCGAGATGTCGGCCGCGGTGGCGAAGTAGATCGCGCGGATGGTGACGCGGCCGGCCGTCGAGAGCGAGTCGAACATCGTCTTCGCGTCGACCACCGGCGCCAGCTCGGCCGAGTCGAGCGGCGGGAGCGCCATCGTGTCGATGGCCGCGGCCGGGATCTGGTAGTCGGGGAACGAGTCGGGCGACGTCCCCATGTAGCGGCCGCGCAGGAACTCGCGCTGGTCGGGCGCCACCTCGTACTGCGCCGGGTAGCGCGGCGCCACGTCGTGCTTGACCGCCCAGATGTACCAGTTGTCGACCACCGTGCCGGTGAGGAGGATGCCGATGCCGCCGGTGAGCGTCGTCAGCACCGCGAACCACCAGGCCCAGCGATGGATCGACTCCATCGTCGCGTTCCACCCCATCGTCCAGCGCCAGAAGAGCGCCGCGCGCTCCGAGGCGGTGCCGCGGTCGGTGATCTGCTCGATCTCGCGCTCGCCGCCCAGGCGGCTGACGGCGAGGATCGTCGCGCCGTGCATCGCGAAGAGGAGCACCGAGCCGTAGAGGAAGACGATCGAGAGCGCGTGGAACGGGTTGTAGTACAGGTTCCCGTACCGGATGGAGAAGGCGCTCGTCCAGTCGAGGTGCGGGAAGATCCCGAACGGCACCATCTCGCTCCACGAGCCCACGAGCAGCGGCTGGAAGAAGAACGAGAGGTAGAGGAAGATCGCGCTGCCGAAGGCCCAGGCGAGGTGCGTGCCGAGGCCGAGCGCGCGGGCGCGGCGGTAGGTGCGCACCCACCAGAGCAGGATCGAGACGGTGAGGCAGAAGCCGGCGAACAGGTACCACCCGCCCTTGTCCATGGGCGGGATCTTGAGGCCGTACGCGGGACTCGGCGGCTCGAGCGCGAGCCACGGGAGCTGCCGGATGAACTGGACGGTGTCCCAGCCCACCGACTTCCACATGTTCAGCCCGATGATCTCGAAGGCGGCGAAGCCGAAGAGGAGCGAGAAGGTCCCGTACCAGCCGAGGTAGATCGGGCCGATCTGCGCGTCGCCGATCTTGCCGGCGAGGTAGCCGAGGATCCCGAAGCCGCCCTTCCCGACGCGGTTCTGCTGGTTGGGGATGGGCAGCCCGGGATCCGGCGCATGCCGGACCTGGACGCGGGTGAAGAGATTCTGGTACTCGAGCATCGGGCCGCCCTGGTCAGCGCCAGAAGGGGAGGTTGAGCCACCAGTTCCACCACTCGACCCAGCTGCGGGCCCAGAAGGGACCCGAGACCAGGATGCAGATGGCCGCCCAGATGCCGGCGTTGAGGGCGAGGAAGAGCCCGAGCCGGTGGATGCCGATCGCCCCGATCGAGTAGCCGACGAAGTCGCGGAAGAAGACGTTCTCGTGTTCGCTCGTCTTCACGGGCTCGCCCTTCTTCGGGTTCGTCACCGAGAGGATCAGCGAGCCGTGCATCGCCAGCGCCAGCGTCGTCGTGAAGAAGAAGACGATCGCGATCATGTGCGCCGGGTTGTAATGGAAGTGCAGGTACTGGTACCCGACGTTCGACACCCAGTCGAGGTGGCTGAAGATCCCGTACGGGAAGCCGTGTCCCCACGCGCCCAGCAGGAGCGGGCGGATGACGACCAGGGTGACGTAGGCGAAGATCGCCGTGCCGAAGGCGAAGGGGACGTGCAGCCCCATGCCGAGCTTGCGGCTGATCTCGACCTCGCGCAGCGCCCACGACACGAACGACCCGACAGCGCAGATCGTGATGATCTGCCAGAGCCCGCCCTCGGCGAGCGGGGCGAACATCAGGCCGTACTTCAGGTCGGGCGGCGCGATGTTGAACTGCCAGATGCTGCGGTGCGGGTCGATCACGCAGCCGTAGATCACGAGCAGCGTGCCGAGCACCGTGAAGAAGGCGCCCACGACTCCGAAGAAGCCGACGTAGAACGGCCCGAACCAGAAGTCGAACAGGTCGCCGCCGACGAGGGTGCCGCCACGCACCCGGTACTTGCGCTCGAAACTCAGGAGAGCCATCGGGAGGATGCTCCGAAGGTGGTCGCGCGTCCCGAGCTGGGTCGCGCGTCGCGGGCCAGCGGCCCGTGGCGCCCGTCACGCTGCGCTGGACTGCAGCGCGGCGGGACAGCCACGGGTGCCGCCGGGAACCGAATGCTTACCGGCCTGGGGGCAGCGGAGCCATCTCCGCCGCGGCCGCCGGGGACGCTGCGCCCACCGGCGCCTTGTCGGCCGGGAGCGTGCCGTTCTCGATCCACGAGTAGCGGGCCGAGCTCAGCAGGATGAAGTGGATGAGCAGCGCCAGCGTCGCGAGAAAGCCGACGAGGGCCACCATGACCCGACGCGGGTCGTACATGAGCCAGATGCGATGCATGATCTACGGTCCTCGGGGTGAGGGCGCCTCTCAGCGCGCCGGAGCCGCCGCAGGGGCGGGCGAGTACGTCGGGTACTTGGCCTTGACGCTGGCGGGGTAGCCCAGGTTGTCGAACGCGAAGATGTGGATCGTGAGCACCATCAGCGCGATCGCGCCGCCGAGGCAGGCCATGACGAGCTTCGGGTCGAGTCCGACCCAGATGCGATACATGGGTGCGCCTCTGCGTCAGGTCAGAACCAGGGACGCCAGGTCCACGCGAGGAAGTGCGCGAAGAGCGCCACCGCGGTGAAGCCGACGAACCCGATGAGGAACCATCCGTTGAACGCCTTCGCCTCGGCTTCCGAGAGATTCGACTGTTCGGCCATCTGCCGTGTCCTTCCCCGATCGACGGGGGAGTTAGAAGGTGTGGCGCCCACGGGCGAGCCGGCCCACCTGGCCCGGCCCGCGCGCGGGGGCCGACGTCAGCGCGTCGACGCGACCGCGACGGTCGCCGTCGAGGCCGGAGCCTCCACCGACGCCGTCTGCTTGTACTGCGGGTACTTCTGGCGGATGCTCTGGGGATACCCGATCACGTTGAACGCGAACAGGTGGATCACCATCACGATGATCGCCACCGCCGTGTGCACGGCGAAGACCACCAGGCGCGGCTCCAGCCCGATCCAGATGCGGTGCATGACTCGATCTCCTCAATCAGTGAGTGAAGGTCGCGTCAGAACCAGGGACGCCACGACCACACGAGGAAGTGCGCCACGACCGCGGTGATCACGAACGCCACCGTGCCCATGACCATGTACCCGTGGAAGACACGGGCCTCCTCGTCGTTCATCCCGCCATCATTCGGTCCTTCCATTTCGCACCTCGGGGGTAGAGGGAGAAAGCACTGCCTTGGCGCCGAACGTCACCGGGGGCAGTCGGCCTGCGGGGTCCGGGCAGGCCAGCCGGCAGCTCCTACCGTCCGTCTCCGCACCCTGGCCACGGCCACCACGCCGCAGCCCCTGTCCGCACGCACGCGCCGCATCCGACCTCGGCGAGGGGTGCAGCACCGGCCTGCACCAGATTGTGCAACCCGGACGCGCCATGCGTAAGAGTGCGCATCGATCTTTCCCGGTTACCGCGCCGCACCGGCCACCAGCCGTCGCGTCGCGAGCACGTGATCGCGCGTCACCTCGGCGTCGCCGAGCTCCCGCGCATCCTTCTCCGCCGCATCGCGCAGCCGCTTCGCCACGCCTCGTCCAGCGCCGCCTTGGCCTCGTCGCTCCACGGCAGCTCCTCGTGCAGCCGGCTCGGCGTCGCGTCGATCTTGTCCAGCTCCGTCCCCAGCGGGAGAATGTGGAAGAGCGCGTCGAAGAGTTGGTTGCAGACCTCCTGGATCAGGTAGGTCGCCCCCGCGTAACCCATGAACGGCGTCCCCGTGTGGCGGCGCACCGCCGCCCCCGGGAACGACGCCGGGATGTACATGCTCCGCGCACCGGCCTCGGCCAGGTACATCCGCTCGTTGTAGCTCCCGAACATGATCAACGGCGGCGTGGCCCGGATCGCTGCCCGCACCGCCTCGTTGTCGGGCTTCACCCCGGCCCGTCGCGCGAACGAGAAGGAGCAGGGCATCCCCATCTCCGTCTCCAGGAAGTGCCGCACCCCGCGCGCGTACGTCTCGTTGGCGACGATCGCGAAGTTCGCCGTCCCGAAGAAGTCCTGCGTCACGCTCCGCCACAGGTCCCAGAGCGGCTTGATCGTGGTGTGCTTCTCCTTCTCGATGAACGGCTGCGGGTCGAGCCCCAGCAGCTCCCCCAGCTTCTCGAGGAAGCGCGTGGTGCTGTGCAGCCCGATCGGCGCCTGCAGGTACGGCACCTCGAGGTCCTCGCACAGCATCCGCCCGAACTCGCGGTACATGCAGACGTTCACGTCGGCATCCACCAGCCGCGGCACGTCCATGAGGTGCGAGCCGAGCGGGAAGACCATGTTCACCTCGGCCCCGATC
Source organism: Gemmatimonadaceae bacterium (assembly GCA_025453855.1). Lineage (GTDB taxonomy): Bacteria > Gemmatimonadota > Gemmatimonadetes > Gemmatimonadales > Gemmatimonadaceae > JALOPO01. Next base: position 1,978 of record JALOPO010000140.1, on the reverse strand, counting down.
CCTTCCACGAGCCGACGGATCTCCGCCAGGTCCGACCACGTGTTGAAGTAGCCGTAGATCGGGCCGATGATGTTCACGCGCGGCTTCTCGCCCGGCTGCCGCTCGCGCTTCTTCGGCCGCACCCCCTTCTTGAGCCCGTACTCGGTCCAGAGCCAGTACATGGCGCGGTTCGCGGCCTGCCACTGGTCCTCGTCGATCGTGCGCGGGAGGAAGCGCTGGATGTTCGTCCCCTCGGGCGTGACGCCCCCGCCGATCATCTCCGCGATCGAGCCGGTGACGACGACGCTCGGCAGCTCGGGATCGAGCGTGCGGTGCGCACGGCGCATCGCCCCCTCGGTCCCCTTCTGCCCGAGCTCCTCCTCGGCCAGCCCGGTGACGACGATCGGGAGCTCGTGCGGGGGGAGGGCATCGGTGTAGTGCAGCACCGACGTCACCGGGAGGTTCTCGCACCCCACCGGGCCGTCGATGACGACCTGCATCCCCTTGATCGCCGTGAACACGTACACGGCGCCCCAGTAGCCGCCGGCACGATCCAGGTCGAGGATCAGCATCAGACCATCTCCTCCGCCTTCCGGGCCTTCGCGAGCTTCGCGAGATGCCGCTTGTAGTGCTCGCGGAACTCGGGGCGATCCTCCGGCACCTCCTCCCACACGCCCGCGCCGAAGCCCGAGCCGGTGTCGCCGAAGAACGACTTCATCTCGTCGAAGCGGTGCTTGTTGCCGATGGCGGTGTTCACCACCTGCGCCAGCGAGCCGGCACCGGCGGGCCCCATGAGCGGGCGCGCCGAGATGAGGTTGGTGAAGTAGAGGCCGGGGATGCTCTTCTCCTTGGCCTTCTGCACCACCGGCGTCGTGCCGATCGCGAGGTCGGGCTGGAACTCGTCCATCGCCGCGCAGTCCTGCTCGAGCGAGGCGCGATACTGCACGTGCACCCCCTTCGACTCGAGCCACTGCCGATCGGCCTCGCTGTACGGCGTGCGCGGGCAGGCGCTCCCCACGTAGCGCACGTCGGCGCCGCTCTCCACGAGCAGCCGCGCGACGAGCAGCTCCGACCCCTCGTAGCCGGAGAGCGTGATCCGTCCGGTGATCGGCTTGCTCGCGAGCGCGCCCCTGATCGCGGGGAGGAAGCGGTTCTTGGCGGCGTCGATCCGCTCGCGCGCCACGCCGGCCATCTGTCCGATGCTCTCCAGCCACGCCTCGGTGCCGTCGTGTCCCACCGGGGCCGAGCCGACGATGGGACGCCCCGCGGCCTCGAATTCGCGGAAGGCGGCCGTGTAGAACGGATGGATGGCGGCCACGCCCACGCAGTCGAGGGCGGCGTAGAGTTCGCGCCACTCGCGCGTCGGCACCACCGGGCCGGCGGCGAGGCCGAGCGGGTCGAGCATCATGCCGATCCCCACCGGATCGGCGGGGAACATCTCGCCGACGAGCGTGACGGTCGGCTTCTCGCTCTTCCCGCCGCGCGGCGCCATCACCGGCCCCTGCTCGGCCTCGGTGCGCGCGTACCGGAGCATCGCGCCGGCGAGGACGTCCTTGGCTTCGGCATGCGTCGGCACGCCGAAGCCCGGCACGTCGATGCCGATGATGCGCACCCCGTTGATCTCCTTGGGGAGGATCTGCAGCGGCACGCCCGACGCCGTGGGGACGCACAGGTTGGTGATCACGATCGCGTCGTACTGGTCCGGGTCGGCCATCTTGAACACCGCATCGCGGATGTCCTCGAAGAGCTGCCCGGTGACGAGCGTCTCGGAGTTGAACGGGACGTAGCCGACGGTGCGGCGCGCGCCGTAGAAGTGGCTCGTGAAGGTGAGGCCGTAGACGCAGCACGCCGACCCCGACAGGATCGTCGCGGTGCGGCGCATGCGGAGTCCCACGCGGAGCGAGCCGAAGGCCGGACACATGCTCTGCGGCTGGTCGTGCGGGCCGGTGGGGTAGTCGGCCGCGTAGCGCTCGAGCACCTCGCTCTTCCCGGCCTCCTT